>NZ_JBAWTG010000035.1:0-59291 GCF_037106235.1 Methylobacterium nigriterrae
TCCGCTTACGCGAATTTCCCGAGGCCTCGCGCGCGCGAAGATGGGCTTATGGAACCCGCGTGGTTTCTACGGATATCGGCGCCACTCACCGGAGCGCAGGCTGGCCGCGCGCCCTGGCACGCGATGATCCGGGGTGGCAGGCACCAGCCGCGCGCGCTCTCCCTCTTGGCATGTCGCGGTCGGTGCCCCGGCGCCATAAGGGCACTTACGCGAAGGGAAGCGAGCCGATTATGCGGATTCGCCTGCCGCGTTCCAGCTGGGGAGCGATCAGTGCAATCTCTCGGTCAGCCCAGGCATGATGCGCCCTCTCGGCCCATACTGGTCAAGGATCAGCTCGCATAACTTAGGTTTATTCTTCTCCTTTTCTAACTCAATCATGACAACGGTGACTAGAGACTGGAATTCTTTTTAAAAAAATCTTCGGACTTCATCCCAGCATCCTTGAGTTTTGTAAAGGTCTCTACATTATCTACTTTCAGATTTTTGCAGGAATATTGTGCCCACGTTAAAGACCCAAATGTCGTCGCGTACCTTGTAAATTCCATGGATTTGGCAATAGCTGGCGTAGAAGCGCCAGCTAGGATGATCGCCAACAGTACAGCCTGCTTCGAGGGTAGCTTCCCGGTACACCACGGCATTTGCCATTATAGGCCGGACTCACGTTGCCATCATGATAGGAGCGTCCCCGTACGTCCGCCGGGAAAGCCGGCAGCAGCCTCCTTTCAGGAGAGGCTTGGAGGCTGGGCGCTTACGCGCCCTGAGTGGTGCCATAACTCCCCTTACGCGAACGGAAACGCGCTGATTATGCGAATTCCGCGGCCTCGCGTGGTGTCCCTAACGTGCCCATTGCGCCATGACCACGCAGGTCAGAACGCCGAACGCGGCCACGAGTGTGGGGCCAGTAACCGCCTCTCCCAGCAGCAACCAGCCCCAGACCAGCGAAAGAACAGGCTGCGCGAGCTGAAGTTGGCTGATCCGCGCAACGCCGCCCAAAGACAGGCCGCGATACCAGGCAAAGAAGCCGGCATTACTGACCACACACAAATACGCGAATCCAGCCCAAGCAGCAGGCGTCGCGTGCGTGAGCAGCACGACGTCCACTCCGACCAATGTGATCGGCACCGAGATGGGCAGTGCCATAATAAGGGCAAGGCACATGACCTGCACGCCCCCCAACTCCCGAGCTAGCGCCCCCCCCTCGGCGTAACCCAGCCCGCAGATCACAACGGCAGCGAGCAGAAGCGCATCCGCCCACTGGAAGCTGCCCCCTCCTTGCACGAAGGCAAAGGTGAGCACGCACGCGACGCCAGCCAGAACAGCGATCCAGAACCGCAGCGAGGGGTGCTCCCCCGCGCGGAACACCGCCATGACTGCGGTGGCTGCCGGGAGCAGGCCTGCAACGACAATGCCGTGTGATGCAGGCACGTGAGTAAGGGCCAGTGAAGTGAGTAGAGGAAAGCCCAGCACGACCCCGGCCGCGACCACCGCGAGCCGTGGCATCAGTCGGAAAGAGGGCAACGGCTGTCGCATGATCGCGAGCGTGAGCAATGCTAGAACGCCAGCGACGGCTGCCCGACCGATTCCGACGAAACTTCCCGCCAGTCCCCCAGCCACGGCCAAGCGGGTGACCGGCAGCGAGACCGAGAAGGCGAGCACGCCGAGCCCCCCCCAGGCTAGGCCTCTGGCTTGAACTCGGCTCGGATTGGCTTTGAGGATTGAGGAGCACGGAGGTGGGCTCATAGGAACCGGATAGGGCTGTCACCCTGGTCGCGGGCGTGCTTTGGCGGGTCGTGGCCGAGGTAGTGACCTCCGTTACCTCGGACGATACAGGGCAGCGCACCAACACGTTCAGCCGTTCGCAGCGGCGCCGGCTCGAACAGGAGAGAGGCGGCTTGCTCATCCCGACCCCTCGCCTTGCTTCGGTTACGGCGAAGCGTTGCCAGGAGAGTCACCTGGATCCGGAGAACTAGCAACCAAACAATCTAGATCAAATGGAAACAAAACACTTGACACTACTGTGTGATTGGATGGCCCCTTTTTGTACGGATACTGCCATGCATTAACGAACACTATCAGACATTTATATTCCCTAAAAATTTCGATTTTAATTGGATGATAACAGCTCAGGGTAGCGCTGCCGGCCGGCAGGGAGTGCGGAGCTAGGCTAGCGCTCTCAGCTAAGCGTAGGGCCCCAGGTCCGCACCTGCTGCGCGGCCACCATTGCAAGCGGCCGTTCCAACAGGTTCCCGGAACTCAGGCCGAGCCCGTTTCGAGCTCCGAGATCGACGTGTATAAAACGGCAGCGGAATGATCCACAGGGGCAAGCCCTACTGGAACACAGGTTCTTCCAAGTCAACATTCTGCTCGCACATCATCAACGTCGCACCGACGCGAAGTACTCAATGAAGTGCATTCCATCTTTGGTCTGACGTGGATCGGTAAGGCTTGTTCGATCCCCACCTTGTGCCGAGCTGGAGCGTTAGGTCAGGCGCTTCAGTGCGAGACGTTTTCCAGGACCTTGCCGCGGGTCTCGACGCCGAGGGTCACGACGAGCATGGCGGCGATCAGGAAGCCGCCCGCGCCGACCTGGAAAGCGACGGCCGGTCCGTAATTCTGCACCAGAACCGGCACGATCATCGGCCCGAGGATCGCCCCGATCCGCCCGAAGGCCGAGGCAAAGCCTGCTCCGGTCGAGCGGGCCCGGGTCGGGTAGAGTTCCGGCGTGTAGGCGTAGAGGCAGCTCCACATGCCGAACATGAAGAACTGCATCACGAAGCCGGAGACGAAGAGCCAGGTCTGGTCGGTGGCGTTGCCGTAGAGGTAGGCCGCCGCGGCGGAGCAGATCAGGAAAGCCGCCGTGGTCGCCTTGCGGCCGATCTTCTCCAGAAGCAGCGCTGCGGTGAAGAAGCCGGGGATACCGCCGATCGTGATCAGGGTGACGAAGCCGACCGAGCCAACGATAGAAAAGCCTTTCTCCTTGAGGAGCACCGCGATCCACGAGTTGAGCCCGAAGAAGCCGATCAGCGCGAAGAACCACATTCCGAAGGCCATCACGGTCCGGAGCCGGTACTCGGGCGAGAACAGGGTCGCGATCGGGTTCTGGTGCGGCGTGGGTATCGCTGCGGCAGCGAGGTGTGGCACCGGCGGCAAAGGTTTTCCGGTGCACCTCATCACCTCGGTCTCCATCATCGTCATGACAGCATCAGCCTCCGCGTGGCGGCCGTGATCGGCAAGCCAGCGCGGCGACTCGGGCATAGAGCGGCGTACCAGCAGCACCACGCCGGAAAGCAGGCCGACGACCACGAAGGCCCAGCGCCAGCCAAGATAGGGCAAGATGAAGAAGCTGATCGCGCCCGACAGCACGTAGCCGATCGCCCAGAAGCCTTCCATGAAGGCGATGTACTTGCCGCGAACGTTGGCAGGCACGATCTCCGACACCATCGCCTGCGCGACCGGCGCCTCGCCACCGACGCCGACGCCGATCAGGAAGCGACAGACCATCAGGGCGGTGAGGCTCCAAGCAGCCGCCGCCGCGAGGCTGGCGAAACCCCAGACGAGCATTGTGCCTTGGAAGACCATCTTGCGTCCGAAGCGGTCAGACGCTGTGCCGGCCAGGATGTTGCCGACCAGCTGGCCCGCAAAGGTCATGGCCGCGAGCTGGCCGGCTTGCGTCGGGGTGAGGCCGAACGCGACCACGATCGAGCCGAGCAGGAAGGTGAGGAGCGCAACGTCGACCTGATCGACGAGCCAAGCCGAGGCGATGATGGCGAAGATTTTGCGCTGATAGGCTGTCATTGGCAGCCGTTCGAGGCGCGCGGCGATATTCGATGTAGTGGCGCTGGTCGCCGGAACTGACGGGATGCCTTCGGCGAGGGCATCAGCAGGGCGACCAGTGGCAAACTGCATCACGTCTCTTTCTTTATATCGCGTCGCAAGGGCATTGTGCGTTCGTAGATTTTTACCTCAAATTTAAAAATTTCAATCTACTTATTTCTTGCGCTTCCACTAATAACTTTTTATAAATTCTTCACCAATCAAATTTATAGTGCATATACTAGAAATCTATCTCGTGTAATTGTGGTTTATAGATCTAATCTCTGCTTCCGTACGCATCTGACCTGTCTTTGCAAGATCCGATGTTAGTTCAGGAGATGTTATGCCGGGCGGTTCCGTCCCTCGCCAATATATTTTCTGTCTATTCATATAGACAGGCTCTATGTTCCATAGCGCCCAACCCGCGAATGTCCGCTGTGGAGATGCCGCCGGGGTGGGCTGAACGGCTGGAATGGGCGCAAAGCAGAAGGGCTGCTTTCTGGCGACGGGCCAACTTCCGTTCGTGATGCACAGCGGAACTTTGGAGCCGCAGATCCAGCAGTGCCACGTGAGACGTGCAATGCACCACATCCGTACTTCTCGCCCTTGCGGATGAAACCTACGATGCGGAAGGGCTGTCTCTGCGGAGCGACCGCCATGCCTCACCCGCTCATCGACCTCGCCCCGGATGTGCGCGCGGCCCTCGACGCCGGCGCCCCCGTCGTGGCGCTCGAATCCACGATCATCACCCACGGCATGCCCTATCCTCAGAACGTCGCCACCGCGCGTGACGTGGAGGCCGTGGTGTGCGCGAACGGGGCGGTGCCGGCCACCGTCGCGGTCATCGGCGGGCGCATCCGCGTCGGCCTGCCCGACGAGGTTCTGGACTGGCTCGGCACCGCGACGGACATCCTGAAGCTGAGCCGGGCCGATCTGCCCTACGCCGTCGCGGCCAAGCGGCACGGGTCCACCACGGTCGCCGCGACCATGATCTGCGCGCACCTGGCCGGCATCCGGGTGTTTGCCACGGGCGGCATCGGGGGCGTCCACCGCGGCGTGGAGGCGACGCTCGACATCTCGGCAGACCTCGATGAACTCGCCCGCACGCCCGTGGCGGTCGTCTGCGCCGGTGCCAAGGCGATCCTCGATCTGCCCCGCACCCTCGAGTACCTGGAGACGCGCGGCGTCCCCGTCGTGAGCTACGGCACCGATCGCTTGCCCGCCTTCTGGAGCCGCGACAGCGGGCTGCCCTCGCCGCTGCGTCTCGACACGCCGGACGCGATCGCCGAGTTGGTGCGGACCAAGGAGGCGCTGGGCTTGGGCGGCGGGATCCTCGTGGCGAACCCGGTGCCGCAGGCCGACGAGATCCCCGCCGCGGAGATCGCCGGGCTGATCGAGGCCGTCTTGGCCCAGGCCGATGAGGCCGGGGTCACCGGCAAGGCGGTGACGCCCTTCCTTCTCTCCCGCATCCTTGCGTTGACGGGCGGCCGCAGCTTGGTCACCAACATCGCTCTCGTGAAGAACAACGCGGCGCTCGCCGCCCGCCTCGCCGTGGCGCTTCAGGCTCCATCGACCGGAAAGTCCCCGGACCACGCGGCGGCCTGACCCGCTGAGCCGCGGCCGCGCCTCACCTCCAGAGGCGGGCGCAGTGCTCGGCGAGCTCGTAGCGCCACAGGCCGATATCCTCGAGCAAACGGTCGTCGAGGGCCGCGAGCTCCTGATACGCTCTGCGCCGTTCGCGCCAGAGGTGAACGGAGCGGGTGATTGAGGCCAGCATGGTGTGATCTCCAGATCAGTGGCCACTGGGCGCGCGAAGCGTGCGGGCTGATCTGTGAGGCTGGTCACGCTGGCGCTCATCGGCGTCCTGAGCGACGCCAGGCCAACTTCTGTCGGGCGCTGCCCGAGGTGGCAGGGCGCCCGGCTCTGCCGCGCTCCGCGTCCTTCCAAGGCCGCAACAATCCGGCTGGGGAATCATCCTGCGCGCGTTATGCGCGAGAGCATCCCCGTGAAAGGAGCGACTGATGGGTAGAGGCTTGGTCTGACGTTACCCGTGGCGTTACCCGCGTCCCAACTCAAGTGCGGCCAATGCCCGAAAATTCCACTTAAGTGACTGAAATGATTGGTGAGCGCGCTGGGACTCGAACCCAGGACCTACAGATTAAAAGTCCGTTGCTCTACCAGCTGAGCTACGCGCTCGCATCCGCCGCGCGTCGGGCCGTCGGGCCGGGCATGGAGGAAGGCGTGGCCCGCAATAGGCGAGCGGTCCCATGGGGTCAACCGCGCGGGTGCGGTGCGGGCGAGGCGGCGCGCCGGTCCGCCCTGCGGCTGCCACGGTCGCGTGAGAGGGCGCGCGCGATGACGACGCACCCGCCCTACCCGGCCGCGCATTGGCGCCGCTTCGCCCTCGCCTTCGCGGCCGCCGCCGTTGGGCTCGGCTGCGCGGCGGCGGGGTTCATCGCGGCGATGGACCCGTACGGCCTGCGCGCCGGGCCGGGCCGGGCGCCGGGACCGATCATGGATCTCAACCAGCGCTTCATGTACCCGCAGATCGTGCGCGGGGGCGCCTACGACGCCGCGGTCTTCGGCACCTCGACCGCCCGGCTCCTCGATCCGCGCGATCTCGACGCGGCCTTCGGGGCGCGCTTCGCCAACCTCGCCATGAACGCCGCGACGCCCTTCGAGCAGCGGGCGCTCGCCCGCCTGTTCCTCGGCCGGGACGCCGTCACGGTCGTGATCTTCGCCCTCGACGCGACGTGGTGCGCGGCCGACGCCGATCGCCGCCGCCTCACCTTCCGGCCCTTCCCGCCCTGGCTCTACGAGCCCGGCACGCCGCTTGGCACGATCCGGCAGGTGAACTGGCAGAGCCTCGCCACGGCGGGCCGCGTCGCGCTCCACCGCCTGGGGCGCGCGCCGGCCCGCATCCGCGGCGACGGCTACGCGGTCTTTACCCCGCCCGAGGCGAGCTACGACGCCGCCCGCGCCGCCGCCCATATCCACGGCGGCAACGCTTCGGCTGAGGAGGCGGCGGACGGGGCATCCGCCGAGGAGGACGCCGGGATGCCGGCGCTCGCCTGGCTCGACGGGCTGCTCGCAAGCGTGCCCGCGAACGCCGTCAAGCTCGTGGCCTTCATGCCGGTCCACGCGGCGGCGCAGGGGCGGCCGGGCACGCCGCAGGGCGCGCGCGAGGCGGCCTGCAAGGCGGAGGTCGCGGCGATCGGGCGCCGCCGCGCGGCGACGGTGGTGGATTTCCGCATCCCCTCCCCGGTCACCACCCAGGACGCGAACTACTGGGACGCCCTGCATTACCGGCTGCCGGTGGCCGGCCGTGTCGTCGCGGGCCTGCGCGCGGCGCGCGAGACCGGCGCCGACGATCCGAAGGGGTTCTACCGGGTGCTCGCCCACCCCTGACACCGCGCGGCACCCGGGCGAGGCCGAGACCCGCGTCGACGGCGATCGTCCGGATCTCGGACGACGGGTGCTATCCGGCGCCCCGCTCGGCCTCGGCCCGCGCCCAGGCCTCCCGGGTCTCGCCCGCGAAGTCGGCGAGCCGCCCAGCGGCGATCGCCCCGCGCATCCCGGCCATCAGGTCCTGGTAGTAGGACAGGTTGTTCCAGGTCAGCAGCATCATGCCGAGGATCTCGTCCGAGCGGACGAGATGATGCAGGTAGGCGCGGGAATAGTCGCGGGCGGCGGGGCAGGACGAGGCCTCGTCGAGGGGGCGCGTGTCCTCGGCGTGGCGGGCATTGCGCAGGTTGATCCGGCCGTGGCGCGTGTAGGCGAGGCCGTGGCGGCCGGCACGGGTCGGCATCACGCAGTCGAACATGTCGACGCCGCGCATCACCGCCTGGATCAGGTCGTCGGGCGTGCCGACCCCCATGAGGTAGCGCGGCCTGTCGGCCGGCAGGTGCGGCTCGACCGTCTCGATCATCGCGAGCATGACCGCCTGCGGCTCGCCGACGGCGAGCCCGCCGATCGCATAGCCCTTGAGGCCGAGATCGACGAGGGCGCGGGCGCTCTCAACGCGAAGCTCAGGGCTGTCGCCGCCCTGGACGATGCCGAACAGCGCCCGGCCCGGCTGCTCGCCGAAGGCGACGCGGCAGCGCTCCGCCCAGCGCAGGGACAGGCGCATCGCCTTGTCGACGACGGCGCGCTCGGCCGGCAGGCGCACGCACTCGTCGAGCTGCATCTGGATGTCGGAGCCGAGGAGCCCCTGGATCTCGATCGAGCGCTCGGGGCTCATGCGGTGGGTCGAGCCGTCGACATGCGACCGGAAAGTGACGCCGTCCTCGTCGATCTTCCGCAGGGCAGACAGCGACATCACCTGGAATCCGGCGGAATCGGTGAGGATCGGCCCGTCCCAGCGCATGAACCGGTGCAGGCCGCCGAGGCGGGCCATCCGCTCGGGGCCGGGGCGCAGCATCAGGTGGTAGGTGTTGCCGAGCACGATGTCGGCGCCGAGGTCGCGGACCTGGTCCGGGTACATCGCCTTGACGGTGGCGGCGGTGCCGACCGGCATGAAGGCCGGCGTGCGGACGACGCCGCGCGGCATCGTGATGGCGCCGGTGCGGGCGGCGCCGTCGCGGGCGTGGACGCGGAAGGCGAAGTCGGCGGTCGGGATCGCGTCGGGCATCAGGACCCCTCGGCCGGGAAGAGCAGGCTCGAATCGCCGTAGGAGTAGAAGCGGTAGCCCGCCGCGATGGCGTGCGCGTAGGCCGCCCGCATCGTGTCGAGCCCCGAGAAGGCCGAGACCAGCATGAACAGGGTCGAGCGCGGCAGGTGGAAGTTCGTCATCAGCGCGTCGACCGCGCGGAAGCGGTAGCCCGGCGTGATGAAGATCTCGGTCGGGCCCGAGAAGGCGCGGAGCCGGCCGTCCGGATCGGCTGCGCTCTCGAGGAGCCGGAGCGCCGTGGTGCCGACCGCCACGATCCGGCCGCCGCTCGCGCGGGCCCGGTTGAGGGCCTCGGCCGTGCCCGCGTCGAGGTGGCCGACCTCCGCGTGCATGCGGTGGTCGGCGGTGTCGTCGGCCTTGACCGGCAGGAAGGTGCCGGCGCCGACGTGCAGCGTCACGGTGCGGCGCGAGAGGCCGGCCGCGTCGATCGCGGCGAGGAGCGCGTCCGAGAAATGCAGCCCCGCGGTCGGCGCCGCGACGGCGCCGGGCTCGGCCGCGTAGACCGTCTGGTAGTCGGTGGCATCCCGGGCATCGGCCGGGCGCTTTCCCGCGATGTAGGGCGGCAGCGGCAGGGTGCCGAGCGCCGCGATCCGCTCGTCGAGGATCGGCCCCGAGAGGTCGAAGCGGAGCAGGATCTCGCCGCCCTCGCCCTTCTCGACGAGTGTCGCGGCCAGGCCGCCGAGCTCGCAGGGCGCGCCCTCCCGGTGGTCGCCGAAGCGCAGGATGTCGCCGGGGCTCAGGCGCTTGGCCGGCCGCGCGAAGGCGCGCCAGCGATCCGGCGCCTCGCGCAGGTGCAGCATCACCTCCGCGCGCAGGCCCGTGGCCCCGGGGCGGGTGCGGATTGCCTGCAGGCGGGCCGGGATCACGCGGGTGTCGTTGAACACGAGGGCGTCGCCCGGGCGCAGCAGCCCCGGCAGGTCGCGGACGGCGCGATCCTCCAGCGCGGCCTGAGCGGGCGCGCCGGGGCGCACCACGAGGAGGCGGCCGGCATCGCGCGGGCTCGCGGGCCTGAGCGCGATGCGCGCCTCCGGCAGGTCGAAATCGAACAGGTCCACACGCATGGGCGCCCCATGCACGCTCCGGCGCGCGCGATCAATGGTGCCCGCGACGCGCAAGGCCGGGCCGCCGGCCGG
Source organism: Methylobacterium nigriterrae (assembly GCF_037106235.1). Classification (NCBI taxonomy): domain Bacteria; kingdom Pseudomonadati; phylum Pseudomonadota; class Alphaproteobacteria; order Hyphomicrobiales; family Methylobacteriaceae; genus Methylobacterium; species Methylobacterium nigriterrae. Next base: position 9,616 of record NZ_JBAWTG010000035.1, read on the forward strand.
CAGGCGGTCGCGCCCGGCGCGGACTTGACCGCGGCGGCCAGGCCGCCACCATGCGGGTCTCGACGGGACGGGAGGGAGCCGTGGACGATCGCCGGACGAGACGCCGCGCCAGGGTCACCCTGGACTCGCAGCTCGTGAGCTACTGGGACCGCGAGGCGGCCCGGCTCGACGCGCTGGCCGAGGCCGCCAGGTTCGGCTGGATGGCCCGCCGCTACCGGCGCAAGGCGGTCCAGGCCCGGGCCCAGGCCGAGCGCAGCCGTGCCCGCGAGGCGGCGCGGGGCGGGACCTCCGAGCCGGCGCCCGCCGCCGCGGCGAGTGCCGCGACCGCGGACCCGCCCACCGTGCCGATCGGCCGGCCGCCCGATGCCACGGACGCGACCGGCGCCTGACCGCTCCCTATAGCCCCGGCTAAGACCTTTGCCGTGGCCTTGCGCGGGGGGCGGCCTGTAGGGGCTCGTCCGGCCGCCGCCGGAAACCCCGCGTACACCCCATGGACCGCACCCAGAAAGCCGCGCTCGCCGGCGCCGCCATCGGCAGCGTCGTCACCGCCCTCAAGTTCGGGGCGTGGTGGCTCACGGGCAGCCTCGCGCTCTACTCGGACGCGCTCGAGAGCATCATCAACGTGGTGGCGGCGGCCTGCGCCTTCGTGGCCCTGCGGGTGGCCGCCTCGCCGCCCGATGCCGATCACCCTTACGGCCATCACAAGGCCGAGTACTTCTCGGCCGTCATCGAGGGCGCTCTCATCATCGTGGCGGCCCTCCTGATCCTGCGCGAGGCCGCCTCCGGCATCCTGGCGCCGAGGCTGGTCGACGCGCCGGTGCTCGGGCTCGCCGTCAACGCGCTCGCCACCGTGGTCAACGCGGCCTGGGCGGCGGCGCTGATGCGCCGCGGCCGGGCCTGGCGCTCGCCCGCGCTAGTGGCGGATGCCCGCCACGTGCTGGCCGACGTCTTCACCTCGGTGGGCGTGCTGGTCGGCGTCGCGCTGGTCGCCGCGACGGGCGTGCTCGTGCTCGACCCGATCGTGGCGGGCCTCGTCGCCCTCAACATCCTGTGGTCAGGCTGGGGCATGGTGCGCGAGTCGATCGACGGGCTGATGGACCGGGCCGCGCCGGCCGAGATGGTGGGGCAGATCCGCGAGCTGATCTCGGCCCACGGCGCGGGCGCGCTCGAGGCCCACGACGTGCGCACCCGCCACGCCGGTCAGGCGACCTTCATCGACTTCCATCTCGTGGTGCCGGGCGAGATGAGCGTGCAGACCTCGCACGCCATTTGCGACCGGCTGGAACAGGCGATCGAGGCGGCGATCGCGGGCGCCGTCGTCGTCATCCACGTGGAGCCCGCCGAGCACGCCAAGCAGCACGGCGTGCCGGTGCTGTGACCCGGCCCCGGGATCAGAGCCCCGGCGGCTCGGCCGGCACCGTCTCGCCGAAGACCCGCACGAAGGCCGCGCGCAACTGCATGTCGACCTCCGCCATGCTGACGAGGTGGCCGAGATCGACGAGGCTCGTGACCCCGTGGCCCCGGATGCCGCAGGGCACGATGCCGGAGAAGTGGGAGAGGTCCGGCTCCACGTTGAGGCTGATGCCGTGGAAGCTGACCCAGCGCCGGACGCGGATCCCGATCGCCGCGATCTTGTCCTCGACGCCCGCGCCCCGCTCGGGGCGCCGCACCCAGACCCCGACGCGGTCCTCCCGCCGCTCGCCCCGCACGTTGAAAGCGTCGAGCGTGGCGATGATCCAGGCTTCGAGGGCGGACACGTAGGCGCGCAGGTCCGGCCGGCGCCGGTTGAGGTCGAGCATCACGTAGGCGACCCGCTGGCCGGGCCCGTGATAGGTGAACTGGCCGCCCCGCCCCGTGCGGTGCACGGGGAAGCGCCCGGGCTCGACGAGGTCGGCCTCGCGCGCCGACGTCCCGGCCGTGTAGAGCGGCGGGTGCTCGACGAGCCAGACGCACTCGGCCGCCTCCCCCCGGGCGATCGCGGCGGCGCGGGCCTCCATGGCGGCGACCGTCGCCTCGTAGGGCGCGGGATGGTCGACGACCGACCACGCGACGGCGCCCGAGCCGGCCCGCGGCAGGAAGCGGCCCGGCCGGGTGGCGAGGCGGGAGGCGGGATCGTTTACCAAGATTTCACCATGATGCGCGGAAGGTCTGCGGCGGGGCTGGCCCGTTGCCGGCCGGTTGCGGGGCGTGCAGGGCGTGGCGGTTCTCGAAGACCTCAAGGTCGATCTCACCGTGGTGCTCGGGCGCAGCCACATGCCGCTGCACATGCTGCTGCGCATGGGCCGCGGCGCCGTGATCGAGCTCGAGGCGACCGAGACCGATATGGTCGAGATTCTCGCCAACGACCACCCGATCGCCCGCGGCCAGATCGTCGTGACCGGCAACCGCATCTCCGTGGAGGTGACGGAGCTGATCCGCAAGGCCGAGGTGCTGCGCAGCCCCGGCGTCACCATCGGCGACGGGGCGGTGCCGGTCCTGGAGATGAGCGACGAACCGGGCTGACCGCGCAACGCGGCGCTTGTCGGGGCGGATTCGATCTGTTATCCGCTGCGCCGCTCACCACGGAAACGGCCTGCGGCGCAGGCGGCGACCGGGAGAGCGCCGGACCCGACGGGTTCCGATGCGGCCATGGCGGAATTGGTAGACGCGCTAGCTTGAGGTGCTAGTCCCGCGAGGGGTGGAGGTTCGAGTCCTCTTGGCCGCACCAACCTGATTGTGTTGGTGCTTTCCCTCTGATTTTCCCGAGTTTGGCGGCGAGCCGACCGGGTTTCTGCAGAATTTTTCGCAAGTCACGCTCACTTGGCATTCCTGCGGTGGGCATCGAGCTTGACGATCGCGCTCTGCGCGAGGCCCCCCGCCCGGTCCACGCAGACCTCCCGGATCTCCTTCACCGGTGCGAGCGCGCGGATTGTGACGGTCGCGATCTCCGGGGGCGTGCAGCTGCCCTCGGACGGGATCGCGACGGCCGTGCTGCGCAGGCCTCGGGCGTTCAGGCCTTGGACGTGCAGGCCTTGGACATGCAGGCCATCGGCGATCGGCGCCTCATCGAAGGCGGCTTTTCAATAATCGCTTCGCGGATGCCAATCTCGAGGGCGGTTTCCGGCGGACGGAATTGGATGTGGGCCGAGCGATTCCGTGAGCGAGCCAGTTGTCGCCGCGAGCGTCGGATCGGAGAGAGCAAAAACCGATGTCAGCTCGGCCCAGTGAAGTACCGATACTCGATCATCCCCGCGAATGTACGTGAGTGCTGCCGCTGCGCCACATCTTCGCGGCGCATTGGCAGTTATCATGAGCTAAACAGTCTCGGGCATGATCGAAAGATGAGCTTCGCCGCTTGGAATGCGATGGTCGAGACGATCTACACGACCGCCTCGTCCCCGAATCTATGGCCGAGGACCCTTCAAGCGATCGCGGAACTGCTCGATGCACGGGGCGCCTTGCTTCTCTATCGGCATGATGACGGCCGCTACGGCGCGATCGTCTCGCCCAACCTCATGGCCATGGCTCAGGAATACGAGCGGCACTGGCAACGTCTCGATGTGCGCGCCGAGCGCGTCTTCCGGGCCATTGCCGGCGGCTACCGCGACGTGCAGGCCGACCACCTGCTCTTCACCGATGAGGAGGTCGCCACATTGCCGATCTACCAGCACTTCCTCCTGCCGCACGGCATCTGCTGGGGCATGACGGTTCCCGTGTCGCCGTCTCCGGCCGTCAATGTCATCCTGACCGTGCTGCGGGCCAGCGAGAAGCCCGCCTTCTGCGACGCGCTCCAGGAGAAGCTCCTGGCGCTCAGCCGGCACGTGGAGCGCTCTCTCAGCCTCTCCATCCGGTTGATGGAGGCCGAGGCTGAGCGGGTGGGGCTGTCGGCGGCGCTCGATCGGATCGCGTGCGGGATTCTCGTACTGGGAGCAGGCCGGCAGGTGCTGCTCGCGAACCGGACCGCGGAGCGGCTGCTCGGCTCAGGCCTCGTGATGTCGGCTGGCTGCCTTCGCGCGACCGACATGGCCGTCCAGCAGCACTTTCAGGCGCTGTGCGCGTCCGTCGAGAGTGGCAGGTTTGCGGCAGCGGAATTCCGCAAGCCGCTGATCGTCCCGAACGGCGAGCGCGGCCTCATCGTGCAGGTCCTGCCCCTGCCTCGGCCGGACGGCATGCCCGCTCTGCGAACCGCCACGGCCATCGTGCTCCTGGAGGACCCCGACGGGAAGCGCCCGTTCGATCCGGCCATCGTGCGCGACGCGTTCAGCCTGACGCTCGGCGAAGCGCGTCTGGCGGCGCTCGTCGGCGCGGGCGTAGCGCCGACCGAAGCGGCCGAGACTCTCGGCATTGCGGGCGCGACAGCGCGCACGGTGCTGAAGCGCGTGTTCGAGAAGATGGGCGTATCGCGGCAGGGCGAGCTCGCGGCCCTGATGGGCAAGCTCTTCCTGCTGCGGCAATAATGCGTTCTCGGCCACTCGCCACCGGAATTCGGAGATCGGGATACCGGCCGTGCCGGACCTCCGCATCCGCCAAGTGCGCCTGAGCGCCCTCAGGCGATTGTCCGGCGGAGCTTCGGCGGCCGGATCGTGACGAGTTCACCTGTGTTCGGGTCAAGGACGACAATCGCCATGGCGCGCTGCCCCGCTCTGGATCCCGCACGGCCCCTGATATTCGCGTTGACGGAAGTTTAGCCCGGTCGCAGCGCCGTTTCGACGACGCATAGGGAGTAGCGGACGCAGGCCGGGCTGGGCGCGGGGGATCCGCGCGGTTGGACGGGACGGTCGCTTCGGGCATCCTGGCGATGCCGGTGGGTCGGCCTGCGGTCGCGTTCCGGCCCGCCGCGTGCTCCTCGGCGGGCGGCCGGGCGAGAGCCGGGCCGGTCGGATATCGGAGATCATGCGCGCCCTCCTCCTCTCGCTTCTCCTCGCGACCCTCGCCACGGCCGCCGCGGCCGCGATCTCGCGCGACATGCTCTGGGTCGTGACCAGTTCCTGCGTCACGGCCAAGCGGGTCGTCGGACGGCCCTTCCCGTGCCTCGACGTCCGGCTCGGCTCCGACGGAGAGCCCGGCTTCGTGGTGCTGCGGGCGCCCCCCGCCCGCACCGAGGTCGTCGTGGTGCCCACCGACCGGATCGCCGGGCTCGAGGTCGAGGCCCTGCGCGCGGCGCCGGGCGCCGCCTACTGGCAGGCCGCGCTCGCGGCCCGGCACTACGTCACCGACGCCCTGAAGGGCGGGCTCGCGCTCGCCGACGTGGCGATGGCGGTCAATTCGCAGGGCGGGCGGACGCAGGACCAGCTGCACATCCACCTCGACTGCGTGCAGCCCGCCGTGCGGGAGGCCCTGCGCATGCACGCGGCCTCGTTCGGACCGGCCTGGGCGCCCCTCCCCTTCAGCCTCGCGGGCAAGCGCTATTTCGGCCTGCGGATCGGCGCCGAGGCGGCGTCCCGCTTCAACCCGTTCGAGAGCCTCGCGCGCCTGCCGGGCCCCGCGGGCCTGCGCCGGACGAGCCTCGCCGTCGTCAGCACGCCGCCGGGCAGCGCCGATCCGGGCTTCTTCGTGCTTGCCCACCGGGCGCCCTACAGCGAGGCCGAGACGCTGCTCGACCATGACTGCGCGATCGCCGCGGACGGCGCCGGGCGCTGACGCCCGCGGATGCCGTCAGGCCGAGGCGCCGCGGATCGCCGCCGCGACCCTGTCGACGAAGTCTTCCGCCGCGCCGCCGAAGCGGATCTCGGTCTCGCTCGCGGTGGCGAGGCCCCGCTGCTCCAGCTCCGCCACGCCCGCGGGGTCGGCCTCGTGCCCCTGCCCGTCGCGGCGGATCACCGAGGAGATCCGCTCCCCGCTGAGCAGGCGGTGATAGGCCGCGAACGCGAAGATCGAGAGGGCCTTGTCGGAAAGCCCGCTTGTGTCGGATGCCATCGGGGGTCGCCTCCTTCGGGTGAGCGGACAGAACGCTCGGCGTCCCGCGAGGCTCCCGCGTCGGGCCGACCGGGAGGCGTGCGATCAGGCCTCGTCCATCGTGAAGCCCACCTTCAGGGTGACCTGATAGTGCTGGACCTTGCCCTCGGCGACCTGGCCCCGCGTCTCCACCACCTCGAACCAGCGCAGGTTGCGCAGGGTCTGGTTGGCGCGGGTGACCGCGGTCTGGACGGCATCCTCGATCGAGTGCGTCGACGAGCCGACGAGTTCGATCACCTTGTAGACATGCTCCGGCATCGCGGCCTCCTTCAGCGTCGATCCGTGCGGGGCTTGGGCCCTAGCCCGGATGGCGGATGCGGTACGACATGGCCTCCCGGGACGCTCCCGCCTCGGGCGACCTCGGGTCAGGCGGTCTCGGGTCAGGCCGTCTCGGGCACGGCCGGCGGCATCCCGGCGGCGCCCGGGACCTCGTCGCCGGGTGCCTTGCGAGAGACGTAGTAGAGGCCGACCGCGTGCCAGAAGGCGCCCCGCTCCTCCGGGGTGCGCCGGCCCAGGGCGGCTTCCAGCACCGTCATCGCGGCCATCGCCGCGTCGTTGTGCTTCAACTCATCCATCAGGCTGGCGAGGTCGAACATCGCGGTCACTCCCGGGCTGAGACGCGAGCGTGGCACGAACAAGCGTGGCACGAGATCGGATAACGCCCGAGCTGCGCGTCCGATCCGTCGCGCCGAGCCGGCCGCCGGTTGCCCGGCCGCCCGCCTCGGCCTTCTGCGGCCGGGCTTAAATTAAGTGAAGGCAGACCCCCGCCTTCCGATCGAGGCTGCCGGCACGAGGCATCGTCCCATGCGCTCGGTTCGGCTCAGCGGGAGGTTCATCATGGAACACAAGTCTGTCGAGCAGCTCCAGGACCTTGCGGATGTCCATCCGCAGGCGGCCCTTCTCACCACCCGGCGCGCCCGGCTGGAACGCTGGGCCGATCTGCTGGAGCAGGAGCCCGGCCGCACCTTCGCGACGCTTCCCGAGGTCGACCTGCTGCCGCGGCCGCGCCGCATGGCTCTGCGGGTGGACGGCTCGCCGCTGGCGCTCGCCTTCGCGGACCCGCTGCTGCGCGCGAGCGGCCTCGGCGGCGACACCTACGGGGACGCCCGCACCTTCTTCGGGCTGCGCGAGGGGCAGGCGCACCGGCTCCTCTGCTCCTGCGTCAACGGCCGCCACATCCGGGCCGCGCAGGCGGCCAAGCGGCTGCGGTCCATGGCCTCCCGGCGGCTGGAATATTGGCTGTCGGGCAGCCTGATCGCGGGCGCGGTCGGCGTGCCGGGGGCGATGCTCCTGTTCGGCTGAGGCGGCGGCGCGGCGGGCGGGCCCCGCCGCGCGGGGCGGACACGCGTCCGGAACTCTCCCGACCCGTCCGGAACCCCCGCCGCGTCCCGCGGTAGTACCTGCAGGAGACCCTCGCACCGGGCTCACACGCACGGGCGGCCGAGCACTCTCCGCAGGAGCCTGAGCCCCATGCTGCTCGACGAAGTCACGGACGCTCTCGGCGCCCGCATCCTGATGACCGACATCCTGAAGCCGCTCGACACCTACCTGGGCGACGGCGAGCGCCAGACCGGCCGCTCCGGGGGGCACCTCGACCGGCAGCACCCGCTCGCCGAGCTGTGCGAGCACAAAGTCCGGCGCGAGGCCGTCCGCCACGCCCCGGAGGCGATCTCCTCGCGTTCCTGATGGCGGCACGGCGATGGAGCCCCGCGAGGCGCTGGCGCGTATCCGCTCGCTCGTCGAGGGCGGGGGCGGCCCGGCTGCGCCCGGCGACGCCCGGGGCTTGATCGAGGGGGGCTTGGCCGAGTCGGTACTGCGCCTCGTGCGGGAGGGGCTCGGCGAGGCACCGCCGCGATGCACCCGCGGCCTGCCCGTCGCGCAGCTGCACCAGGTGCTGCGCGAGGCGGGCTACCCCCATCCCGAGGCCCTCACGGACATCCAGCTCGAGAAGCTCCTGGCCGGCACGCAGCCCTCGATCCTCGACGACGCCTGAACGGCGCCGCCCGGACGAGGCCGGGCTACTTGCCCGCCCTGCGTCGGCGCGGCCGCACCGCCCGCTTCGGCTTGCCGCCGGCCTTGCCGCCGCCGGTCGCCGCCCGCGTCATCTCGGCCAGGGCGGCGCGCTGCTGGCGGCGCATCATCGCGGTGGCGGTGCCCATCCACCATCCCGCCGCCCGGTTGGCGGCCGACAGCCAGAGGCTTCGCGGCGAGCCCTTCATGCCGTGTTCTCCCGTGGATTCCCCAGGTCAACGAGGCCGGGGCGGATCGGTTCGCGGTGCGCGGCTGAACGGTTGCTGCCCGCTCAATTCAGCCCCGGTGCAGCGGCGGCGGCGCAGTCTCGCCCATGGCCGCGGAAGTCTGGCCGCACGCATCGGGGACCGGGCCTCCCGCGGGGAGGCCGCCCCCGGATCGACAGGGGATGGGTCATGAAGAGGCTCGCAATTCTCTCGGGCGCCGCGCTGATCGGCCTCGGTGCCCTCGCCTCGAGCGCCGCCGAGGCGCGCGGCGGCGGCGCGGTGGCGGCCGGGCTGATCGGCGGCCTCGCGGCCGGCGCCCTGATCGGAGCGGCCATGTCCGAGGCGCATGCCGCCCCGGCCTACGGATATGCGCTCGCCTACGGCTACGCGCCGGTCCGGACCTACCGGCCGGTGCGCGCCTACGAGGACGACGCCCCTGTCTACGAGACCCGCCGGGTCGTGCGCCGCTACGAGGCCGTCCCGACCGGCTACGGCTACGGCAACGGGCCTGCAGGATACGGCTGGCCCCCGGCCGACCGCTGGTAGCGCGGGACCCGTTCTACGCCCCTTGCCGGGAGACTTGGCTGAAAGCCTTGCCGGAGGGGCTCGGGGTCCGCGCGTCGCGATCCGCTCCCGTCCTCCCCTCGCCGTCGCGCGTCCGCCGCGGCGGCGGGCTGAAACCCGCTGGTAACGGGCGCCGGTCCAAGCTCCCGCCTCGAGACCAGCGCGGGACCCGCTCATGATGACCAAGGACCAGCTCGCCGTCGAGCTGAAGCGCATTGCCACGGCCCAGATCAGCGACATCACCCGGGCCGTGAAGGAGGGCCAGAAATCCATCGCCCTCAACGAGGTGCGAGACATGGCCCAGCGCCTGAACCTCCTCGCCGACGCGTTCAGCCCCAGGAGCGCCGCGCCGGATCCCTCGGTTTCCGCGGCCGCCGTCCTCGCGCAGGCCTGCCCCGCCGCCGCCGGGCGCGCCGAGGAATCCGCCGCCGCTTGAGCGCGGCGCTGCCCGGGAGCACGGCCCCGCCATCCTCCGTGCCGCCTTCGCGAGCGTGGCCGGCCCCTTACGGCCCGCGCTCGGATGAACAGGGAGAGCCCGCCATGGCCCGCGTCTTCTTCAACATCCGCCTGGACGACGCCTACCTGCCCGAGCGCACCGGCCAATGCGTCGCCGATCTCGACGAGGCACGCGCGCTCGCCTGCACGATCATCCGCGCCCTCGTCGCCCAGCACGGCGGCGAGCCGCGCCTGCTGAACGCCGCGGTGGCGGTGACCGACGAGACCGGCGCGCCAGCCTTCGAGCTGTCCTTCCTCGAAGCGATCTACGGGCCGGTCGCGGCGCCGGCCGCCGCGCCCGCCCGCCGGCCGCCGCGCCGTCGCCCGAGCCTCGCGGCCCGGATCCGGGCCGGCCTCGCCCGGGCCGCCGCCGGGATCCCGGCCCGCCGGGCGGCCCTCGAGCGCCTGCGCGACCTCGCCTCAGCGGCCGCCCCTCGCCTTCGGCCGCTGAGGCCGCCTCATACGATTTCCGCCTGATCAAGCGCAGACCGTATCAGCCGAACAGGTCCACCGTGGCGAAGCCGCGCGCCTCGAGCCGTTCGGCCAGGACGCGCCGGTGGCAGCGCTCCGGATCGCGCTCGAAGCAGAGCAGGCAGGTCGGCGCGTCCGCCGCCATCGCCGCGAGCGCGTCGAGGGCGAGCCCCCCGTCGGCGGTGTCGAGCACCTCCTCGCAGTAGATCCGGCGCATCAGCGCCGCGTCGTGCGCCCGGGCCGCCTCGCGCCCGGCCTTCGGCGTGCCGAGGCTGCGGGCATGCGCGTAGGCGAGGCCCGCCTCCTCCAGACCCGCCTTCAGGGCGCCCTTCGAGAAGCCGCGCTTGCGCGAGTTCGCCACCGCCCGCACGTCGGCCAGCCGGCCGACACCGGCATCCTTGAGCGCCGCGACGAGACGCTCCGGATCGAGCCCTTCGTAGCCGATGGTAAACACGATCTTGCGCACGACATGAACCTTCGAAAATCGAGGAAGCAGCGCAACTTACACCCTGCCGCGACCGGGTCGGCAAGGATTCGCCCACGCCTCATGTCGCTCGCCTGCAACGGCTTCCGGAATTCCGCCGCATTGACGGCAAAGGTCTGTTAACCGCGCGCGGGGCATCGCTTACCCAAGTGATTGGCGCGTAAGACGGTGGGCCTGGCATCGATGTCGCTGTGGAATGGGCTTTCCCTGACGCGTGCCGGCTCCATGGCGGCCTCCTCGGCCGCCCGCTCGGGCTGGGTGAGGCGCGCGGCCGCGGCCGCGCTCCTGTCGAGCCTCGCGGCCTGCGCCTCCAACAACGACTTCTACCCCACCAAGGGCGACACCAAGCCCCATCCGGGCGTGGCGCGCGCCAAGACTCACCCGATCCAGGGGATCGACATCTCCAAGTGGCAGGGGCCGGTCGACTGGGCCTCGGTCAAGGGGGCTGGAACCCAGTTCGCCTTCATCAAGGCGACGGAGGGCGGCGACCACGTCGACGAGCGCTTCCGGGAGAACTGGGACGGGGCCGCCCGCGCCGGCCTGCCGCGCGGCGCCTACCACTTCGTGTTCTGGTGCCGCGCGCCCGAGGACCAGATGGCATGGTTCAAGCGCAACGTCCCGAACGATCCGAGCGCCCTGCCCCCGGTTCTCGACGTCGAGTGGAACGGCCATTCGCAGACCTGCCCGAAGCGCCTGCCGAAGGCGCAGGCGCTCGGCATGATCCGGTACATGCTCGACGAGATGGAGCGCTACACCGGCAAGCGCCCGATCATCTACACCGACATCACCTTCCACCGGGACGTGCTGGAGGGCGAATTACCCGATTACCCGCACTGGGTGCGCTCCACCGCGGCCGAGCCCGAGCAGCGCTTCTCCAACCGCAAGTGGATGCTCTGGCAATTCACCTCGACGGGCCGGGTCCCGGGGGTGCGCGGCGACGTCGACCGCAACGCCTTCTACGGCACCTCGGCCGAGTGGGCCTCGTTCCTCGCTACCGATTGCGACCCGCGCGAGCACCGGCGCCTGTCGGTGCAGGGGCTCTGCGCCGAGAAATAGGCGCCGGCGCCGCGCCGATCCGCGCGTTTCATGGCGGAAGCGCAAATTTGTTCAGGGGTTTGTCTACTAGTAGACAGACTAAGACCGAAGCTCTGCTGTAGGAGCGGGCCGTATCGTTCGTCATTACAGCGTATCGAATGTCCTCGCCGTCGGATTCCCTCTTCGAAGGAAACTTCCTCCTCAAGGCGCTGCGCGACGAGGATCGGGCGCTGCTGGCGCCCCATCTCGAGCGGCACACCTACCAGAAGGGCGAGACGCTGTTCGAGGCGGGGAGCGAGGTCTCGGCCATCTCGTTCCCCTGCGATCAGACCGTCGCCACCCTGGTGATCGCGATGCAGGACGGGCGCAGCGCCGAGACCGCCACGATCGGCCGCGAGGGGGCCGCCGGCGGTGTGGTCAGCAACGGCTGTCTGCCGGCCTCGACCCACGCCGTCGTGCAGATCGGCGGCCCCGTGATGCGCCTCGACGCGGTCCGCCTGCAGGACGCCAAGATTCGCTCGCCGAGCCTGCGCAACCTGTTCACCCGCTACTCCGACTGCCTGCTCGCGCAGGTGCTGCAATCGGTGGCCTGCAACGCGCTGCACCCGATCGAGCAGCGCTGCCTGCGCTGGCTCCTGACCCTGCAGGACCGGATCGGCAGCGACACGCTGCCCGTCACGCACGAGTTGCTCGCCGCGATGCTGGGGGTACAGCGCACCTACCTCACCCGCATCCTGCGCATGCTGCAGCAGCAGGGTCTGATCGAGGTGGGGCGCGGCCGCATCACCGTGGTCAACCGGGCCGAGGTGGAGAACGCCGCCTGCGAGTGCCACGGCAACGTCAAGCGCCATTTCGAGACCGTGCTCGGCGCGGTCTACGGCCCGGCCGGGCGCCTGCTCCATATGCGGCCGCCCGACGACCTGCGCGAGACCCGCACCCTCAACCCGACGACGATCGAGCGGGTCGGCCGCTGAGGCCATCCCGCACGGAGGGCGACAATCGCGGCCGCCGGCCATAAATTGCACCTGATGGACATGTGCTTGAGAGCGGGATCGCCCCCCCGGGACCGGTTCCCTTCCCCACCCGACCGGGACCGTCCGGCGAGGCGCCGGTCCCGGCCGCCCGCACGCGCGGGGCGGCGCCGCGCCACAGGCCAGGCCATCCGGACGAGGCCGCCATCGCGACGATGAGCAGAGCCCAGTCCCCATCGCAGACCGAGGCCGAGCGCGAGCGGCTCGCCGCGCTCGCGCGCTACGGGATCCTCGACACGCCGGCGGAGCCCGGCTTCGACGATGTCGTGCTCGTGGCGAGCGAGCTCTGCGCGGCGCCGGTGGCGCTGGTGAGCCTCGTCGCGGCCGAGCGGCAATGGTTCAAGGCGCGGGTCGGGTTCGAGGCCTGCGAGACCGATCTCGACCGGTCGGTCTGCGCCCACGCCCTCGCGGAGCCCGGACTGCTCGTCATCCCCGATCTCGCGGCCGATCCCCGCACCCGCGGCAATCCCCTCGTCACCGGCCCCGAGGCCCTGCGCTTCTACGCGGGCGTGCGCCTCGACACCCCCGAGGGCATCGGCCTCGGCACCCTCTGCGTCCTCGACGTCGCGCCCCGGCCCAAGGGGCTGAGCCCGGGCCAGGCGGCGGCCCTGCAGGCGCTCGCCCGGCAGGTGATGGCGCTCCTCGAGATGCGCCGCGCCCTGTCCCGGCGCGACGCCGATATCGGCCGGCGCCAGCAGGCCCAGGACGTCAGCGACGCCAGCGCGATCCGGCTCGACGAGAGCGCCCTGCTGATGCGGCTCGCCATCGAGGCGACGGGCATCGGCATCTTCGACTACGACCTCGTCGAGGGCCGGCTCGACTGGGACACGCGCACCCGCGACCTGTTCGGGATCGGCCGCACGGAGCCCGTCAGCTACGCGGGCACCTTCCTGCCGGCCCTGCACCCGGGGGACCGGGAGCGGGTCGACGCGGCCCTGCAGGCATCCCTCGATCCGGCGGGTTCGGGCCTGTTCGACAGCGAGTACCGCATCCGCAGGCCGGACGGCGGCGAGCTCTGGCTCGGCGCGCGCGGGCGCCTCGTGGTGGCGGGCGGGCGCGGGACGCGCATCGTCGGCACCGTCCGCGACATCACGCAGCGCAAGATCGCGGATCTCGACCTGCAGGCGAGCCGGGACCGCTACCGGCTCGTCACCCGGGCGACGAACGACGCGATCTGGGACTGGGACCTCACGAGCGACACGGTGCGGTGGAACGAGGCGCTCCGGAGCGCCTACGGCTGGGCCCCGCACCAGGTCGAGCCCACCGGTGCCTGGTGGGTCGCCCATATCCACCCCGACGACCGGGCGCAGGCCCATGCCGGCATCCGGGCGGTGATCGACGGCGCGGAGAGCGAGTGGAGCCACGAATACCGCTTCGCGCGCGCGGACGGGACCTACGCGGAGGTCTTCGACCGCGGCTACATGGTGCGCGACCGCGACGGCACGCCCCTGCGCATGATCGGCGCGATGCTCGACGTGACCGAGCGCAACCGCAGCGAGGCGCGCTTCCGAGCGGTGTTCGAGGGGGCGAATGTCGGCATCGTGGAGCTCGATCCCCGCAGCCTCAAGGCGCTCCGGGTGAATGCCAAGCTCTGCGAGATCTGGGGTGCGCCGCCCGAGGACATCGTCGGGCACTCGGTGGCGCGGTGGACGCCCGAGGAGGATGCGGCCGCCCGCGACGCCCTGCACAGGCGCCTCGCCGGCGGCGAGATCATGCAGGAGACCCTGGAGAAGCGCTACCGCCGGGCGGACGGGCGCCTGATCTGGGCCCGGGTCAACCTCGTCTCGCAGGTGCTCGGCGACGCGATCCAGACCACCGCGATGATCGAGGACATCACGCGGGAGCGCTCGGCCGAGGACCGCCAGCGCGCCCTGATCGAGCTTGGGGACGCCCTGCGCGACGACAATTCCCGCGACGTCATCCTGGCCCACGCCGCCGAGATCCTCGGGCGGACCCTCGGCGCGGACCGGGCCGGCTACGACGTCCTCGACCCCGCCTCGGGCGAAGTAAGCCTGGTCGGCCAGTGGCCGGCGCCCGAGCCCGGCGGCCCGCGCCCCTTGTCGGACTTCCCCGGCACCGCGCGGTGCCTGCGCCGGGGCGAGACTCTCGCGGTCGCCGACGTCGCCGCCGATCCGCGCCTGTCCGCGGACGCGGCCGGCTACGCGGATCTCGGCGCGCGCGCCCTCATCAAGGTCCCGCTGATCCAGCGCGGCAAGCTCGTCGGCGTGCTGTACGCCTTTGCCGCCGCACCGCGGGCCTGGGCGCCGGCGGAGATCGCCTTCGCCCGCGACGCGGCCGAGCGGGCCTGGGACGCCCTCGGACGGCTCCAGGCCGAGGACCAGCAGCGCCTCCTCAACCGCGAGCTGAGCCACCGCCTCAAGAACACGCTGGCGATGGTCCAGGCCATCGCGGCCCAGACCCTGCGCAACGCCACCGATTTCGAGGCGGCCAAGGAGGCGCTGGCCGCCCGCCTGATCGCGCTCGGCAAGGCCCACGACATCCTGCTCACGGGCGAGCGCGAGAGCGCGGGGATCGACGCGGTGATCGCCGGTGCCCTCTCGCTCCACGACGACCGCCAGCCGGGCCGCTTCGCGATCCGCGGGCCGGCGATCGAGGTCGGTCCCAAGGCGGCGCTCTCGCTCAGCCTGATGATGCACGAGCTCGCCACCAACGCCGCGAAGTACGGCGCGCTGTCGGTGCCCGAGGGCCGGGTGATGGTGGATTGGGAGGTCGCGGAGGCGGCCGAGCCCACGGTCCGCCTCGCCTGGCGCGAGCGGGGCGGCCCCCCCGTCTCGCCGCCCGCGCGAAAGGGCTTCGGCTCGCGCCTGATCGAGCGCGGGCTGGCCGGGGCCGTCGGCGGCGAGGTGGCCCTCGCCTACGAGCCCGCCGGCGTCGTCTGCCGGGTCGAGGCCCCGCTCGCGGGCTTCCAGGCGATGGATTAGGTATCCCGGTCGACGCGCCGGGCCATCCCGCGCCGGGCCCTCCCGCAACCAGGCCGGCAGGCCGCGCCGGCGGGCAATGCTTCCGGAGCGCGCCGGCTGCGCCGCAGCCGAGCCGGCGCGCCGGCCTCAGGCCGCCCGGACGGTCGCCAGGAAGCGGCCGACCGCGTCGCGCAGGTCGCCGGCCTGGGCCGAGAGGTCGCTCGCGGCGGACAGCACCTGGGCCGAGCCGGCGCTCGCGGTGCCGGCCGCCTCGCTGACGCCCGCGATGTGTCCCGAGACCGCGCGGGTCCCCTCGGAGGTCTGGGCGGTGGTCCGGGCGATCTCGCCGGTCGCCGCGCCCTGCTCCTCCACCGCCGCCGCGATGTCGCCGCCGATGCGGGCGAGCCGCTGGATCATCCCGGTGATGCCCCCGATCGCCGCCACGGAGGCGTCCGTGGACGCGGTGATCTCGTGGACCTTGGCGGCGATCTCCTCGGTGGCGCGCGCGGTCTGGCCGGCGAGGGTCTTCACCTCGGCGGCGACCACCGCGAAGCCGCGGCCCGCCTCGCCCGCGCGCGCCGCCTCGATGGTGGCGTTGAGCGCGAGCAGGTTCGTCTGCCCGGCAATATCCGAGATCAGCCCGACGATCTGGCCGATGCTGCCGGCCGCGGCGGCGAGGCGGTGGACCTCGCCGGCCATGGCCGCCGCGTCCCGCTCGGCGGCGGAGGCGAGGTCGGCCGAGACGGTGACCTGCTGGCCGATCTCGCGCACCGAGGCCAACAGCTCCTCCGTGGCGGCCGCCACGGTGTCGGCCGAGAGGGCCGCCTCCGCCGAGGCCGCGGTGACCTGCCGACTGAGGCTCGCCGTGTCGCCGGCCGCGCGGGCCATGCCGCGGGCCGCGCCCTCGAGCTCGGCCGCCGCCGCCGAGACCGCCCCGACGATGCCGCCGACCCGCGCCTCGAAGCCGTCCGCGAGGCTCCGCGCCGCTTCGCGCCGGGCGGCGGCGCTCTCCTCCGCCATCCGCTCCTGCTCGGCCCGGATGCGGCGGCGCTCGCTCACGCTGTCGCGGAAGTCAGCCGCCGCGGCCGCGATGGCCCGGACCTCGTGGGGACCGCCCTGCGGGATCGCGACCTCGGTCTCGCCCCGGCCGATCGCCGCCAGCGCCCGCGACATCCGGATCAGCGGCCGCGCGACGGCGCTGCCGAGGCCGAAGGCGAGCGCCCCGGAGAGCAGGAAGGTCATGAGCCCCGCCGCCGCCCAGAGGGCGAGGCTGCGGTCCGCGGCCTCGCGCACGGCGCCGGCGGCGGCTCTCAGGTCGCCGGTGAGCCGGTCCTCGACGGCCTTGAGGCCGTCGATGCGCTGGGTGGCGAGCTTGAACCAGAGGGGACTGTCGCGGAAGGCCAGCGCCTCGCCCGGCATCGTGCCGAGGGCGAGCCCGCGCAGGCGCGCCACCTCGCGCGCCGCCTCGCCGCCCTCGCTCGCCGCGAAGGCGTCGAGCTGGGCCGGGTCGGCCTGCAGGCGGAACACTCCCTCGAAGGTCGCCTGGTTCGCCGCGAGCGTGGCAAGCCGCTGCAGGCCCGCGAGGTCGAAGCTGCCCGCCGCGAAGGCGGCGGAGACCGCGGCGCGCTCCTGGCCGGCGAATTCCTTCAGGGACAGGAAGGCGGCGTAGGTCCCGACCCGGTTGGCGATGCCGACATGGGCCGCGACGTTCTGCATCTCCCGCACGATGCCGAGGCCCTGGCCGACCAGGCCGGTGTAGAAGGCCATGCTCTGGGACGGGGCCGGCTGCAGGGCGTCGACCGAGGCCCGGTGCGCCTCGACCTGCCCGAGGCCGTCGCGGAGCTGGCCCGCCCGGCGCGCGAGGATGGGCCCGAACCCCATCGTGCCAGCCTCGGAGAGGGCCCCGGCGAGGACCGCCCGCGCCGCGTCGGTGCGGGCGCGCTGCGCGCCGAGCTCGGCCTTGAACTGCGTGCCCTTCGAGCCGAGGAACAGGCTCGAGGCGCCCCGCTCCCGCTGCGCCTCGTGCACGAAGGCGCTGACCCTGGAGGCGAGGCCGACGAGGTCCTGGACCTCGGCCATGTCGGCGCGCTGGGCCATGCGGTCCGAGATCGCGAGCCCCGCGACCGCCGCGAAGGCGAGGCAGGGCGCGAGCGCCACGGCCAGGATGCGCCCGCGCAGGGACCCGACGAAACCACCCACCATCATGTCTGCACCGAACTTCGGTTACGCTACGGAGAGTTGAATCGGCGCGAGTCCGTAAATTCTTGGTTTCCGGCCGAGGTAATGCTTAATTTTGAAGCATATGACGAAAACAAGTGCATGTTTTTCAGTCTTCTGAAGCTTATCGCGTCACCGCTCCGGGTCTTCGCACCGTCTGCCGGCGGTTCCCGCCCGTCCTCCGCCGCTCCGGCACGGGCCGCCCCGACGCCGGGGCCGGCGCCGGGTTGGGAAGCGGACGGCCGATACCTACATCCTCGGCGGGAACCGCGCCTTCGCACCTCCCGTTGACCCGGCCTCGTCGCAATATTGCCCGTGTACCGTGTTTGTTCTAGCTAGGGCCCGCGTCCTGGCCGGGGGCCCGTCCCGCGTTCGCGCCGATTCGAAGACTGCAAAGAGACCTGCCGCCCCATGGCCAGAGCCCGAGCCGAAGCCGACGCCAAGGATGCCAAGCGCGAGCCCGCGCGCGATGCCAGGACGAACGCCGAGGCGGCGACCAGGCGGACAACCAAGCCGACGACCAAGCCTTCATCGAGGCCGGATGCGCGGCGCGGGGCCGAGGCGGATGACAGGCTCGAGGCCTTGTTCGACGGGGCTCGCGACGCCCGGGTGATCGCGGTGCGGGGCGCGCGCGAGCACAACCTCAAGAACATCGACCTGACGATCCCGCGCGACAGGCTCGTGGTCTTCACGGGCCTGTCGGGCTCCGGCAAGTCCTCGCTCGCCTTCGACACGATCTACGCCGAGGGCCAGCGCCGCTACGTCGAGTCGCTCTCGGCCTATGCCCGCCAGTTCCTGGAGATGATGTCGAAGCCCGATGTCGACCAGATCGACGGGCTCTCGCCGGCCATCTCCATCGAGCAGAAGACCACCTCGAAGAACCCGCGCTCCACCGTCGGCACGGTGACGGAGATCTACGACTACATGCGCCTGCTCTGGGCGCGGGTCGGCATCCCCTACTCGCCGGCCACGGGGCTCCCGATCGAGAGCCAGACCGTGAGCCAGATGGTCGACCGGGTCCTGGCGCTGCCCGAGAAGACCCGGCTCTACCTGCTGGCGCCGGTCGTCCGGGGACGCAAGGGCGAGTACCGCAAGGAGATCGCCGAGTTCCAGAAGAAGGGCTTCCAGCGGCTGCGCATCGACGGCGAGCAATACCCGATCGACGACGTGCCGAAGCTCGACAAGAAGCTCAAGCACGACATCGACGTCGTGGTCGACCGGATCGTGGTGCGGGCCGATATCGGCTCGCGGCTCGCCGAGTCGTTCGAGACGGCGCTGGAGCTCGCCGACGGCGTCGCCGTGGTCGAGTTCGCCGACGCGCCCGAGGGCGACGGCCCGCGCGAGAGCCCGCAGGCCATCACCTTCTCGTCGCGCTTCGCCTGTCCGGTGTCGGGCTTCACCATCGCGGAGATCGAGCCGCGCCTGTTCTCGTTCAACAATCCCTTCGGCGCCTGCCCGACCTGCGGCGGCATCGGCCACGAGATGCGGATCGATCCCGAGCTCGTGATCTCGGACCCGAGCCTCAGCCTCAAGCGGGGCGCGGTCGCGCCCTGGGCGAAATCGACCTCGCCCTATTACGGGCAGACCCTCGACGCGCTCGCCCGGCACTACGGATTCAAGACCACCGTGGCCTGGGCCGACCTGCCCGAGGAGGCGCAGAGCGCCGTCCTGTACGGCTCGGGCCGGCAGTCGATCCGCTTCGACTACAACGACGGCCTGCGCGCCTACGCGGTGAACAAGCCCTTCGAGGGCGTGATCCCGAACCTGGAGCGCCGCTACAAGGAGACCGAGAGCGACGCCTCGCGCGACGACATCGCCCGCTTCATGGGCGAGACGCCCTGCGAGGCCTGCGCCGGCAAGCGCCTCAAGCCCGAGGCGCTCGCCGTCAAGATCGCGATGCAGGATATCGGCGCGGTGACGGCGCTCTCGGTGCGCGAGGCGCATGGCTGGTTCTCGGCGCTGCCCGAGAGCCTGACGCGGAAGCAGAACGAGATCGCGGTCCGGATCCTCAAGGAGATCCGCGACCGCCTCACCTTCCTCATCGACGTCGGGCTCGAGTACCTGACGCTCAGCCGCGGTTCGGGCTCGCTGTCGGGCGGCGAGAGCCAGCGCATCCGCCTCGCCTCGCAGATCGGATCGGGGCTGACTGGCGTGCTCTACGTGCTGGACGAGCCCTCGATCGGCCTGCACCAGCGCGACAACGAGCGCCTGCTCGGCACGCTGAAGCGCCTGCGCGACCTCGGCAACTCGGTGATCGTCGTCGAGCACGACGAGGACGCGATCCTGCAGGCCGACTACGTCGTCGATGTCGGCCCGGGCGCGGGCATCCACGGCGGCGAGATCATCGCGCAGGGCACGCCCGAGGAGGTGCTGGCTCATCCTGATTCGCTGACCGCCAAGTACCTGACGGGCGCGCTGACGGTGCGGACCCCCGTCGCCCGCCGCAAGGCCCGCAAGGGCAAGCTCAGGCTCGTCGGCGCACGCGGCAACAACCTGAAGGACGTGTCAGTCGAGATCCCGCTGGGGACCTTCACGTGCATCACGGGCGTCTCGGGCGGCGGCAAGTCGACCCTCGTGATCGACACGCTCTACAAGGCGGTGGCGAAGAAGCTGAACGGGGCGCTGGAGCATCCGGCGCCCTACGAGCGGCTGGAGGGGCTCGAGCATCTCGACAAGGTCATCGACATCGACCAGTCGCCGATCGGGCGCACGCCGCGCTCGAACCCCGCCACCTATATCGGCGCCTTCACGCCGATCCGCGACTGGTTCGCGGGGCTGCCCGAGGCGAAGGCCCGCGGCTACCAGCCGGGGCGCTTCTCCTTCAACGTGAAGGGCGGGCGCTGCGAGGCCTGCTCGGGCGACGGCGTCATCAAGATCGAGATGCACTTCCTGCCCGACGTCTACGTCACCTGCGACGTCTGCAAGGGCCGCCGCTACGACCGCGAGACCCTGGAGGTGAAGTATCGTGGCAAGTCCATCGCCGACGTGCTCGACATGACGGTCGAGGAGGCGGCCGACCTGTTCAAGGCGGTGCCGTCGATCCGCGAGAAGATGGAGACGCTGGCCCGCGTCGGGTTGCACTACGTGCGGGTCGGCCAGCAGGCGACGACGCTCTCGGGCGGCGAAGCCCAGCGCGTGAAGCTCTCGAAGGAGCTCGCCAAGCGCGCGACGGGGCGCACCCTCTATATCCTCGACGAGCCGACCACGGGCCTGCACTTCCACGACGTCGCCAAGCTGATGGAGGTGCTCCACGAACTCGTCGACCAGGGCAACACCGTGGTGGTGATCGAGCACAACCTCGAAGTCATCAAGACCGCCGACTGGGTGATCGACATGGGCCCCGAGGGCGGCGACGGCGGCGGCACCGTGGTGGCCGAGGGAAGCCCTGAGCAGATCGCGAGATCGAGGCAGAGCCATACCGGGCGATTCCTCCGCGACGTGCTCGCCCGCCGCCCGGCCGCCGAACCGCCGACGGGCCGGCGCGCCGCAGCCGAGTGAGGGCCGCGCGGCTCGATTCGCCGATTCGGAGCCGACGGGCCGGGCCGTGACACGCACGGCCGGCCCGTCGGCGCTTCCGGGCGCCAACTCCGCCCTTGCCCATTCGCCAGCCCGGAATTGCGCAAAGCTCCCACCCGCGCGGCCGGCAAGAGCTTGAGCATTCTGTGCTATTTTTCCGGAGTTGGGATCCCGGATGCGGCCTCGCTCGGCCTGCCCGGCCAGGCAAGCCGGTGTTGCATCGCGCAAAAAATGCGGCTTTTGCGCAACGGTTCGGCTCTCTCTGCCGGGAGGCAAGGCATTCCACTGTCTTTCGGCGGCGGTCTGTAGAATAGTTCCCGACGTTGAGACTTGAGGTGGGGCCGTAAGGGGGCGCTTGGCACCATTGAAACGGGAGCCGACTTTAACGGCATGCCGGCAATGACGTGCGCAAGGCTACGGGGCGGACGCCTGAAATCCTTGGGAAGGAAAGATAAAATGACGATGAAATGGCTCGCCGCCGGCGCGGTGGCGCTCTCGGTCGGCATGACGGCGACGGCCTCGTACGCGCAGACGACGACGGTTCCGGGTGAGCAGGTCGGCCTCGCGGTCGGCGCTCCGCTTCCCGAGGGCGTCTACGCGATCAACACCTTCACGTACCGCAGCCCCGACGGCCCGAACGCGACCTCGGTCGACACCGCCGTCAACATCCCGGTCCTCGTGTGGTCGACCCCTTGGAAGATCCTCGACGCCCGCGTCGAGCTGGTCGTCGCCCCGCCGACCGTGTTCACCTTCAGCCGCGCCGCGAACGGCCGTGACACCAGCATCAACGTCGGCACCTTCGTCGGCGGCATCTTCGCCTGGGATCTCGGCAACAACGTCGGCGTCAGCTACCTCGCCGGTGTCTACCTCAACGAGCTCGACGCCGGTCGCGGCGGCGGCCTCGGCATCCTGGCCTCGAACACCTACCGCCAAGGCTGGGCCATCAGCTACACCGGCGACGGCTGGAACCTGACCGCGAACCTGACCTACAACTTCTACGACGTTCCGGCCCGGTTCAGCGGCCGCAACGGCATCCCGGGCTTCTACGGCAACCAGTTCCCGTCCGACGGCCTCAACCTCGACCTGACCGCGACGAAGAAGTTCGGCAAGTTCGAGATCGGCGCCATCGGCTACGGCACCACCAACCTGTCGAACCGCGCCCCGCTTCCGTTCGGCCCGAATTGCCTCGGCCTCGGCGGCAATTGCGGCTCGGTCGGCCCGAGCGGCGGCGGCCGGTTCGCCCTCGGCGGCCTCATCGGCTACGATTTCGGGCCCTTCACGGTCCAGGCCTGGGTTGCCCGCGACGTCGTGAGCTCGGTCCGTCAGGTCTCGCCGTTCACCGGCCTGCCGACCAACCGCACGGCCTATCAGACGGAAGGCTGGTTCCGGATCATCGCGCCGCTCTACACGGTGGCCGCTGCTCCGCCCCCGCCCCCGGCGCCGCTCATCCGCAAGTACTGATCGCGAAACGAGCCCGGCCTGGAAAGCTCCAGGTCGGGACCGACGCCTCGACGAAGCCGTCCGGCCCCCAGGGCCGGGCGGCTTTCGCGTTCCGGGACCTTCCCGAGAATGGCCTCTCCGAGAATGGCCTCCCCGAGAACGAGTTGGGCGGAGGGCGAGTTGGCCGGCGAGGCGTGGGCCGGAGGATGGATTGCGCGAAACCTTTTCGGATGCCGGCCCGTACCGGCCGGCGTGACCCCGCAGGACGGGGCTCAGAGAGAGGTTACGCCATGCTCAAGCTTTCCGCCGCGCGTCCCCGTGCGTCCCGCCTCGCGGCCGTCGCCCTGGCGATGGCGGTCGGTGCCGCGCTGCCGGTCGCGGCGCTCGCCAAGAACCCGATGGTCGGCGGCGCGCCGATGTACGCCTCGAAGACCATCGTGCAGAACGCGGTCAACTCGAAGGATCACACCACCCTGGTGGCGGCCGTCAAAGCCGCGGGCCTCGTCGACACGCTGAACGGGCCGGGCCCCTTCACGGTGTTCGCGCCGACCAACGCCGCCTTCGCCAAGCTGCCGCCGGGCACCGTCGAGACGCTGGTTCAGCCCCAGAACAAGGGCACGCTGACGAGCATCCTGACCTACCACGTGGTCCCCGGCACGCTCACCGCCAAGGACCTGATGGCGATGGCCAGGCAGGGCGGCGGACAGGCGCAGATCAAGACCGTCCAGGGCGAGCCTCTCACGGTCCAGAGCCGCGGCAATAAGGTCTACGTCACCGACGCCAAGGGCAACACCGCGACGGTGACCATCGCCAACGTGATGCAGTCGAACGGTGTCATCCACGTGATCAACGGCGTGCTGCAGCCCTGATTGCCGCAGGGCGCCGCGGCGAAGACCCGCCGCGCCCTCGGGGCCGGCGGGAGGATTCCCGTCACGGGAACGTTGCGTGCGGCGCTCTCCGTCATCGCGGTCGCGCGGGGGGCCGGAAGACCCGGTTCCGGGATTCCGGATCATGCCCGGACGTCGAGAGGGCCCCGGCTCGCCGAGCCGGGGCCCTCGCGTTCGTGCCTCAGTCGCGGATCAGCTGGCCCGTGTAGATCACCTGGCCCGTGGGTTGGCCCGTCGGCGAGCCGCCCGGCGGCTCGACCGAGACGGCGAATACGCCCTCGCCCGTCCGCGCCGCCGCCGGGAGCTCGACCCGGCTCGCATCCGCGCCGATCAGGCCGAGCGGCTTCGGCGCCTCGCCCGCACCCACGTACCAGAGCTGGAGGCTGCGCCCCGCCGGCGTCTCGGCCTTGACCGGCCGCACCGAGGCCGTGCCGGCCGCGGTGTCGACATTGACGATGAGTGCGGGCAGCGCGCCCCCGCTCGTGACCACGGCGACGTAGCGCGCACCTGCCGGAGGGCCGGCGGGCGGCGCCAGCCGGGGCCCGACCACGATGAACGCGGCGAGGGCCGCCGCCACGAGGCCGGCCCCGGCCGTCGCCAGCCGCCAGCGCCGGACCTGGCGGCCGAGGTCGCGGATCCGGTTGTCGTTGGCGGCCCCGCCCGGCAGGGCCCGCACGATCGCCTCCCAGACACGCGGGCTCGGCGGCTCGCTTGGGATCGCCAGGACGAGCGGCGCGAGGCGGCCCTCCCAGGCGCGAACCGCGGCGGCGGCGGCCGGGTCGACCGTGCGCTCCAGCTCGAAGGCCGCCCGCTCGGAGGGGGACAGCGTCCCGAGTACGTACTCGGCTGCCCGTAGGTCGCGCTCGTCCGGTCCCATCGCGCCCGCGCTCACGAGACGGTCTCCAAACAGCCCTTGAGGCTGGCGAGCGCCCGGTGCAGCCAGGTCTTGATCGTGTTGACGGGCCGGCCGAAGCGCTGCGCGAGGTCTTCGCGGGAATAGCCCTGGCAATAGGCCAGCACCACGCAGTCCCGATGCGCCGCGTCGAGCCGCGCGAGGCAGGCCCGGAGCGCGTCCCGGCTGAGGATCGCCTGCTCGCTGTCGCTCGGATCGGCAAGGCGCTCCAACCAATCCTCCCCGTCCTCGTGCACCGGCCCCTGAACCTCGCCCCGGCGGCGGACCACGTCGATCGCGCGGTGGCGCGCGATGGCGCAGAGCCACGGAAGCGGCGGCCCCGCCTCCGGCGAGTAGGACCCCGCCGCCTGCCAGATCCGCAGATACGCATCCTGAAGGATGTCCTCCGCGCGGGATCGGTCGCGCTGGATACGGAGGATCACGCCGTAAAGTTTCGGGGCGGTCAGGTCGTAGAGGGCGCGCAGCGCCGGCTCGTCCCGGCCCGCGACCTTGCGCAGGAGGGCGATCAGGGCGGCATCGTCACGCAAGGCAGGGAGCTTTCGGGATGCGCGACATGCGTCAGGCCGTTCGATCTGTCGGGAACGTTCGTCGGGCACCCTAGAGCATTTTCTCGTGCGATGGACCGGGATCGCGCGAACGAGGTGCGGACAACCGGCGCGCTCGGCCGCTCGTCCGCGTCGCGCTCGCGGATCCGGCGCCTCCCCGAGGCGGTCGCCCCGGGTGTCGCCGGGGCTCGGCGCGACCTATCTCATGGATCTCGACGTCGTGCCGGGTCCGCGCGGCTCCAAGGGGCTCAAAGCGGCTCTCCGCACCGCCGGATGCGTGCGACCGCCCGAACCGGAAGGATTGCAAGCCCATGGCCTCGCCCGGCGACTGGAAGATCCCCGCTTCCGTGCAGCCCAAGCCCGGCGACTACGCCTACGACCTCGACCGGGCTCTCAGCGCCGTCGTAGCCCTCTCGACGCGCGTCCCGCCCGAGGCCTTCACGGCCGACACGCTCGGCACCGAGCGGGCGGGCAACGGCGTCGTCATCCGCGAGGATGGGCTCGTGCTCACGGTGGGCTACCTGATCATGGAGGCGGACACCGTCTGGCTCACGACCCATGACGGGCGCTCCGTGCCCGGGCACGTCGTGGGCTTCGACGCGGCCACGGGATTCGGCCTCGTCCAGGCGCTGCAGCCGCTCAAGCTGCCGGCGCTGCCTCTCGGGCGCTCGGACACGCTCGGCATCGGCGACCGGGTGGTCGTGGCGGGCGCGGGCGGGCGCGGGCGTAGCATCGCCGCACAGCTGATCGCCCGCCAGGAATTCGCCGGCTACTGGGAATACCTCCTCGACGACGCCCTCTTCACCGCGCCCTCGCACCCGCACTGGGGCGGCACGGCCCTGATCGGGCCGGCGGGCGATCTCCTGGGAATTGGCTCCCTGCAATTGCAGCAGGGCGGCGCGTCGGGCGCGCGCGCGATCAACATGGTGGTGCCGATCGACTTGCTACCGCCGATCCTCGACGATCTCACGGCGCGGGGGCGCCCGAACCGCCCGGCCCGCCCCTGGCTCGGTCTCTACGCCACGGAGAGCGACGACGGGATCGTGGTGATGGGACTCGCCGATGACGGGCCTGCTGAGACGGCGGGCCTGCGCGCGGGCGACGTCGTCGAGGCGGTCGCGGGCGAGCCCGCCGCCAGTCTCGCCGATTTCTTCCGTCGCGTCTGGGCGCTCGGCGATGCCGGCGTGCGCGTGCCGTTGACGATCCGCCGGGACGGCCGTCCCCTGAAGCTCGCCGTGGCGTCGAGCGACCGCGAGCGGTTCCTGGTGAGCCCCCAGCTCCATTAGGGCATCGTCTGCCGGAGTGGCCGCCGGTTTGGCGCGAAAAATGTGACTTCATAAAGAGTCAGGGCGTTTTCTGGTGATCCGAAGATCATGGAACACGCTCCAGCGCGGTCGCGCCGCGGCACAGGCAGGTTTCCATACCTCTAACGGCGCGCGCCTTCTCGCCTCGAATCCTGCCCTTCCTTGAGGCAGCGCGGATCCTTGTCGAAATCCTGGGCTCGCCTTGCTGAGACTGCATGGCAGGTTTCCGGTCTCGTGACTGCCACGAGCGCCATCATGACCTTATATCGCACTGCAACAAACAAGAGAGCGCCGGGCTTCGCGGCCGGTCGCTCCCGACAGAGCAGAGTACCCGCCATGACCTTCATTGTGAGCAAGATCAAAAACTACCTGCGCTACCGCGAGACGGTGCAGGAACTCTCGCGGCTGACCAAGCGGGATCTCGACGATCTCGGCATCAACCGCTTCGAGATCCCCCGCATCGCCCGCCGCCGCGCCGCCTGATCGGCCGACAACGACGGGGCCGTCCCGGCCTCGACCGACCCGCGCCCGCCCTCCCCGGCGGGCGCGTCCGTTTCCGGCCTCCGATTTCCGGCCTCCGATGCGGCGGGGCCGGGCGGCATCGTCCCCGCCATACGTTGATTCGCGCGCTGGCGATCCTTTATGCCGGGGCATGTCCGGATCAGCACCCATCCACGTCATCGGCGGCGGCCTCGCGGGTTCCGAGGCCGCCTGGCAGATCGCAGAGGGCGGCCACCGCGTCGTCCTTCACGAGATGCGGCCGGTGCGCGCCACCGACGCGCACCGCACGGACGGGCTCGCCGAGCTCGTCTGCTCGAACTCCTTCCGCTCCGACGATCCGAACGGCAACGCCGTCGGCCTGCTCCACCAGGAGATGCGCGCGCTCGGCTCCCTGATCATGCGGATGGGCGACGCCCATCAGGTGCCCGCCGGCGGGGCGCTCGCCGTCGACCGCGACGGCTTCTCGCAGGCCGTCACGCAGGCGCTGGAAGCGCATCCGAACGTCGTGATCGCCCGCGAGGAGATCGACGGCCTGCCGCCGGCGGAGTGGGAGCGGGTGATCGTGGCGACCGGCCCCCTCACCTCGCCGGCGCTGGCCGAGGCGATCGGGCGGCTGACGGGGGCCGAATCCCTCGCCTTCTTCGACGCCATCGCCCCGATCGTCCACCGCGACTCGATCGACATGGGCAAGGCGTGGTTCCAGTCCCGCTACGACAAGGCGGGGCCCGGGGGCTCGGGGGCCGACTACATCAACTGCCCGCTCGACCGCGACCAGTACGACGCCTTCGTGGCGGCCCTGGTTTCCGGCGAGAAGACGAGCTTCAAGGAGTGGGAGGCGTCCACCCCCTATTTCGACGGCTGCCTGCCGATCGAGGTGATGGCCGAGCGCGGCCCCGAGACCCTGCGGCACGGGCCGATGAAGCCCGTCGGCCTCACGAACCCGCACAACCCGACCGTGAAGGCCTGCGCCATCGTGCAACTACGCCAGGACAACGCGCTCGGCACCCTCTACAACATGGTGGGCTTCCAGACGAAGCTGCGCCATGCTGAGCAGGTGCGCATCTTCCGCACGATTCCCGGTCTCGAGAACGCGGAATTCGCCCGCCTCGGCGGCCTGCACCGCAACACCTACCTCGATTCGCCCCGTCTCCTCGACGCCACCCTGCGGCTGAAGGCCGAGCCGCGGCTGCGCTTCGCCGGGCAGATCACGGGCTGCGAGGGCTACGTCGAGAGCGCCGCGATCGGCCTGATGGCGGGCCGCTTCGCGGCGGCCGAGGCCGAGGGCCGGGCGCTGCCGGCCCTGCCGCAGACCACGGCGCTCGGCGCGCTGATCGCCCACATCACCGGCGGGCACGTCGCGGCCGAGGAGGCCGGCGCGCCTCGCTCCTTCCAGCCCATGAACGTCAATTTCGGGCTGTTCCCCCCGCTCGAGCGCGCGCCCCGCAACGAGACCGGCCGGCGCCTGCGCGGCCCCGAGAAGGCGGCGCTGAAGAAGCGGGCGATGACCGACCGGGCGCGGGCGGATCTCGCGGCGTGGATCGCGGATGCGGACGATCCGCCGCGCGCCGCGGCGGAATAGGCCGGGCGTCGGGCTCACCCGCGCTCGAGGACGAGAACCCGGCGCCCCGGCCGGTGCCCGTCCTCGCCGGTCTCGCGGAAGCCGAGCTTCCGCAGGAGGCCCCAGGAGGCGACGTTGCCGAGCCGGCACTCGGCCACGATCAGCCGGCCGGGAAAGCGCCTCAGCAGCAGCCCGACGATTCCCGTCACCGCCTCGGCGCCGACCCCCTGCCCGCGGGCGGCGCCCGCGACCCAGTAGCCGATCTCGATCGCGGTCTCGCCGCGCAGATGCGTGCCGAGGACCGCCACGAGGCGCCTCTCGTCCCGCGACCAGGCGCCGAGGAAGCGGTCGTTCCCGTGCCGCCCGCTGCCGATCAGGCCGCGGGCATCCTCCAGGGTGAAGGGATCGGGCAGGAAGTCGACGGCGCCGGTGATGGCCGGGTCGTCCGTCACCGCGCGCAAGGCCGCCGCGTCCTCGGGCGCGAGCGCGGCGATGCGCAGGCGGCGGGTCTCGATGCCCGGAAGGTCGGCGAGGCTGTCGCGCCGGGGCGCCCGTCGGAAGTACATCCCGTGAGAGGTGGGGCCGGCACGGCGCGCGGAAAGGCACGTCCGCGCTCCCGATCCTAATCCGGGACGGCCACGAAAAAACCCGCCCCGGCGAGCCGGGGCGGGCTTCGGGAGGCGGTCCGGCGCTACGGTGTGGGCGGGTGGATCACCATCGCGCTGAAGGGATGCACGTAGGCCTGCAGCATCACGAGGCAGCCGACGAGGCAGGCGAGCACGATCGAGTGCCAGAACACGAAGCGCAGGATCTTGCCCTCCTGGCCGAAATAGCCGGTGGCGGTGGAGGCGACGACGATCGACTGCGCGTCGATCATCTTGCCCATGACGCCGCCCGACGAGTTCGCCGAGGCCATCAGGATGCCGGACAGGCCGAGCTGCTCCGAGGTGATCTTCTGCAGGCCGCCGAAGAGCACGTTCGAGGCGGTGTCCGAGCCCGTCAGCGCCACGCCGAGCCAGCCGAGCAGCGTGCCGAAGAACGGGTAGAGGATGCCCGTGCCCGCGAAGGCGAGGCCGAGCGTCGCGTCGACGCCGCCGTAGCGGGTGAGCACCCCGAGCGCCAGCATCGCCGCGATGGTGATGAGCGAGTAGCGCAGCACCCAGATCGTCTCGAGATAGGCCGTGAGAAGGCGCCAGGGCGAGAAGCGCATGATCAGGCCGGAGATGATCGCGGCGAGCAGTACGCCCGTGCCGGTGTAGGACATGTAGGTGAAGGCGAAGACCGCCGCTTCGGGATGCGCCTTGGCGACGACCGGCGGCATCTTCATGATGACGTTGTGCAGGCCCGGCACCTCGTACTTGATCGTGAAGAGCGGGTTCACGAGGTTCTTGAACCAGCCGGTGCCCCAGATCGCGACGACGACCGACAGGATGATCCACGGCACCCAGGCCCAGACGATCTCGCTGGAGGTCGCCGTGCGGGCGCCGGTGTGGACGCGCGGCATCTCGCCGGGCACGCCCGCGCCGAGCGCCACCGGGCGCGGATCGCCGTAGCCGACGGAGGGGTCGTGGCCGCGCAGCGCCGGCGAGGTCCAGATCTCCGACGGCCGCCAGACCTTCAGGAACAGCACGAGCGCGCCCATCGAGATGAGCGAGGCGCCGATATCGACGATCCAGGGGTTCACGAAGTTCGAGATCAGGAACTGCGCGACCGCGAACGAGACGCCGCACACCGCGATCGGCGGCCAGATCTGCAGCATGCCGCGGAAGCCGGCGAAGACCCAGATCAGCCAGAACGGCACGATCACCGAGAAGAAGGGCAGCTGCCGGCCGATCATGGCGCCGAGAATGTAGGGATCGTAGCCCGTGACCGAGGCGAGGCCCTGGATCGGGGCGCCGAGCGCGCCGTAGGCCACCGGCGCGGTGTTGGCGATGAGCGAGAGGCCGGACGCGGCGAGCGGCGAGAAGCCGAGGCCGATCAGGATCGCGCCCGTGACGGCGACCGGGGTACCGAAGCCGCCCGCGCCCTCGAAGAAGGCCCCGAAGGCGAAGGCGACCAGCAGGAGCTGGATGCGCCGGTCCGTGGTGATGCCCGCCACCGATTGCTGGAGGGTCGCGAACCAGCCCTTCTCCACCGTCAGCCGGTAGAGGAAGATCACGTTCAGGATGATCCAGCCGATCGGGAAGAGCCCGAGCGCGACGCCGTAGGCGGAGGCGCGCAGCGCCAGGCCCGTCGGCATGCCGAAGGCCAGGATCGCGACGAGGAGCGCGATGACGAGAGACAGGACGGCCGCGATATGGGCCTTGACCTTGCCGCTCGCGATCATGCCGAGCAGCGCGACGACCGGAAGGGCGGCTGCGAGCGTCGACAGCCACGCATTCCCGAACGGGTCGTAGACTTGATTCCAGGTTTCCACGGGCGTCGCGCTCCTCACCGGCCCGATCTCGGCCGGGCCCTGCCCGCTGTGCTAGCAGAGGCCCACGGCCGGCTCAACGCGGTTTTATTCTGTGTTCAAAGGCTGTTGCACGCGTGCCGGCGCTGCTTCGCGCTCTCGTTGCGAATCGGCCGCGATGCAACGACGAACAGGCCGGGCCGGATCGGGCTGGGGGAGGCCGGGCCGCCGCGCGCACGATCTCTTAAGCATCCGGCGGCCTTGTCGGGGCTAAGGCCCGCCTTCGTTCGATTGCGTACAAGGCGGGTGCCGGTCTTTACGCCCTTTTAAGTGCCGCCGCCTCCCCTGGGAGCGCGGCGAGGGCAGGGATTCATGGCGGACAAGCGGCGCGGCAGCTGGGGAGAGGGCGAGCTCTACGACGCGCTCTGCCTCCTGATGATCGGAGCCTGCTGCTGGATCATCGGCGTCCAGTTCCAGGCCTTCGGCGCCTTCAACAGCTTCGTCCTCGCCCACGACCTGTCGGACCAGCTGATGCTGGGCTTCTTCATGGGGCTGGCGATGTTCGCCTTCAGCCTGCGGAAGTCCCTGCAGCTGCGCAGGGCCATGCGGGAGCGGGACGCCACCGCGGCGCGCGCCGAGGCGATCGCGCGCCACGACGCGCTGACGGGTCTCGCCAACCGGCGCTTGTTCCTCGAGGCGGTCGAGGCGCGCCGCGGCGAGGCGGGTCCGATCCCCTCCGCCGCCGTGCTGCTCGTCGATCTCGACCGCTTCAAGCCCGTCAACGACCTCTACGGTCACGCGGCCGGCAACGCGGTGCTCTGCACGGTCGCCGACCGCCTGGAGGCGCTGCTGCCGCCCCGCGGCGTCGCAGCCCGCCTCGGCGGGGACGAGTTCGCGATGCTGGTCAGCCTCGAGGGCGGCAGCGACGCGCTGGCCCGGCTCGCCCAGGCCGTGATGGCCAGCATCGCCAGCCCGATCCTGTGGAAGGGCAACGAGCTGAAGGTCGGCGCCACGATCGGCATCGCGGTGGTCGCGCGCGAGGACGCGGATGCCGAGGTCGTGCTGCACGCGGCCGACCTCGCCATGTACCAGGGCAAGAAGGACGGGCGCGGCACCTTCCGGGTGTTCAGGAGCGCCATGGATGTGGAGCTGAAGGCGCGGGCCCAGCTCGAGGGCGCGCTGCGGACGGCGATCGCGAGCGGCGAGATCGAGCCCTTCTACCAGCCGGTCGTGTCTCTGCCCGGGCGGGACCTGATCGGGGTCGAGGTCCTGGCCCGCTGGCGCCACCCGACCCGGGGCCTGCTGGCGCCGGCGCAGTTCATCCCGATCGCCGAGGAGACCGGTCTGATCGCCGATCTCAGCTACCGCCTGCTGCGCCAGGCCTGCCTCGACGCGCGCGACTGGCCGACGAACCTCCAGATCGCCATCAACATCGCGCCCCAGCAATTCCAGGATCCCTGGCTGTCCGAGCGCATCCTGGCGATCCTGACCGAGACCGGGCTGCCGCCGAACCGCCTCGAGGTCGAGATCACGGAGACGGCGCTGGTGCAGGACCTGGAGGCTGCGCGCACGACGCTGACCTCGCTGCAGAATCTCGGCGTCCGCATCGCGCTCGACGATTTCGGGACGGGCTATTCGAGCCTCTACCACCTGCGCGAACTGAAGTTCGACAAGCTGAAGATCGACCGCAGCTACGTCGACACGATCACGATGAGCGACGAGCGCGCCAAGCTCGTCGACGCCATCATCAAGCTGAGCGCCAGCCTGGGGCTCGTCACCACGGCCGAGGGCATCGAGACCGATGCGAGCCTCGACTGGCTCGCCGGCCAGGGCTGCGATTTCGGGCAGGGCTACCTGTTCGGTGCCCCGATGCCGAAGGACGAGATCGATTCGCTGCTGACCGCCGACCCGGCGACTGCGCGGGTGCGGATGGTGGCCTGACGCCCGGACGCCCTACCGGATCCGCCGCGCCGCCCGCCAGAGGCGCCAGAGGCGCCGCCAGCGCGGGATCTCGACCGGCGTGTTGAGGGGATCGTAGCCCGGCCGCTCCATCGCGGCGAGATAGGGCTCGACCAGCGCCATGGGCAGGAAGGCGGGCTGGGCGGCCGGCGAGATCGTGGCCCGCGCCGCCTCGTAGGCGGTCAGGTGGCGCCGGGCGAGCGCCCGCAGATCCCGGACGGCGCCATGCAGGCCGGGGCCGCCCCGGCCCGTGACGACGTCCTCCCGGGTCACGCCGTGCTCGCGCAGGGTCTCGACCGGCAGGTAGACCTGGCCCGAGCGGGCATGCCACGGCAGCGCGCGCAGGAGGCCCGTGATGCCGTAGGCGACGCCCGCGTGCCCCGCGGCCGCGGCCCCCCCGGGCTCGGCGCCGTCGCACAGGATGAGGCTCGCCAGCCGGAATAGGGACGAGGCCGTCTCGCCGCAATAGCCCTCCAGGTCGTTCACCCGCGGCATCGGATCGTCGTAGAGGTCGAAGACGCGGGCATCGATCAGGTCGACGAAGGGCTGGCGCCCGAGCCGGTGCCCGACGATGGCGTCCTCCAGGGCCGCCGCGACCGGGTTGGCCCGGACATCGCCGCGCGCCTCGCCCTGGAGCGCGTCGCGCCACCATTGCAGCCGGATCTCACCGGCCATCGGGTTCGCGGCGGCCTCGCGCACCCGCGCCGTCGTGAGGCTGAAGGCGTAGAGCCCGAAGAGGTGCGGGCGCGCGGCGGCAGGGGCGAACAGGGTCGCGAAGTAGCGGTCCGGATCGCCCGCGCGCACCAGGGCCTCGCAGTGCTGGAACGCGAAGGGGAGCCCGTTGCCGGTGCTGGGGCTGGTCTCGGCCTCGGTCACGCGACGGCGATCAGGGCGGCGGCGACCTTGCGGTTCTCCGCCATCAGGATGTTGTAGGTGCGGGCCGCGGCCCCCGTCTGCATCACGTCGAGGCCGATGCCGTTCTGCCTGAGCCAGGCGCGCAAGTCCGGCGGCAGCGGGACGATATCGAGGCCGGTTCCGACGAGGAGGAGCTCGACCGCCCCCGCCTCCGCCTGGACCGGCCGCAGGGCGCTCCGATCGATGGCGCCGGCCTCCGCCACGTCCCAGGCGCGGATGCCGGAGGGCAGGACCAGGATCGAGCCGCGATGCGACATCTCGGCGAAGCGGAAGCCGCCGTCGCCGTAGGCATCGATGAGGTGTCGGCCGGGGACGAAGCCGTCGTGCAGGCGGCGGGGTTCGTTCATCCGGCGCCGTCTCCTACTCCGCCGCCTGGGCGAGGCCGGCGCGGTCGCGCGCCGCGCTCTTCGCGCCCGACAGCATCAGGCCGAGATAGATCAGGACCGGCGTCGAGATGAAGATCGCCGAGTAGGTGCAGATCACGACGCCGCAGAGCATCACCACCGCGAAGCCCTTGATGGCCTCGCCTCCGAACAGCACCAGCGCCAGCAGCGACAGAGCGGTCGCGATCGAGGTCATCACGGTGCGCGACATGGTGGAATTGATCGAGAGATTGAGGAGTTCCACCGTCGGAATGGTCTTGTAGCGGCGCATCAGCTCGCGGGTGCGGTCGAACACCACGACGGTCTCGTTCAGCGAGTAGCCCACGATGGTCAGGATCGCCGCGATCGAGGTCATGTTGAACTCGATCCGCGACAGGATGAAGATGCCGACCGTCAGCACGATGTCGTGCAGCGTTCCGACGATCGCGCCGAGCGCCAGCTCGCGCTCGAAGCGGAACCACAGGTAGAGCAGCACCGCCACGACCGAGAGCACGACGCCGAGGGTGCCCGACTGCACGAGCTCGCCCGAGACGCGGGGACCCACAGTCTCGGTGCGGCGGAACTCGTAATCCGCGTCGAAGGCCGCGTGCGCCTTCTGCATCACCGCGGTCTGGCCCTGCTCGCCCGCCTGCAGGGGGAAGCGCACCAGGATGTTGCCCTGGCCGCCGAGCTCCTGCACCTCGGATTCGCCGAAGCCGAAGCCGTTCGCGGTGTGGCGCACCGCCGCGACGTCGGCCGTGCCCGATTTCGCCTGAAGCTCGACGAGGGTGCCGCCCTTGAAGTCGATGCCGAAGTTCAGCCCGATCGTGAGGAACAGCACGACCGTGACCACCGACATCAGCGCCGAGAGCGGGAAGCTGAAGCGCCGGTAGCGCATGAAGTCGAAGTGCGACTCGTCGGGCCAGAGGCGGAGCAGACGCATGGTCGGTCTCGAATTCTCCGGGAGCGCGGCCTCGAGGGCCCTCCCCGCATCAATCTGTGGCCGGGCCGGCGGCCCGGCGCGGCGCCGTCAGAACGGCAGGGCCTTGGGCCGGAAGGTGTTGTACCATACCGCGATCATCATCCGGGTCAGAGTCACGGCCGTGATCACGGTCGTCAGGATGCCGAGGATGAAGACCACCGCGAACCCCTTCACGGGGCCGGAGCCGAGGAAGAACAGGATCAGCGCCGCGATCGCCATGGTCGAGTTCGAATCGATGATGGTGGCGAACGCCCGGTCGAATCCGGCCTGCAGCGCCGAGATCAGCGAGCGCCCGGCCCGGGATTCCTCGCGCATGCGCTCGTAGATCAGCACGTTGGAATCCACGGCCGTGCCGATGGTGAGCACGATGCCGGCGATGCCCGGCAGCGTCATCGTCGCCTCCAGCACCGACATCAGGCCGAGGATCAGTCCGACATGGACGATCAGCGCGATGTTGGCGATGAATCCGAAGGTGCCGTAGGTCATGAACATGAAGGCCACGACGAGGCCCGCGGCGACGAGCGTCGCGAGCTTGCCGGCCTCGATCGAGTCGCGCCCGAGGCCGGGGCCGACGACGCGGCGCTCGACCACCGTGAACTTCGCCGGCAGCGCACCCGCCCGCAGCAGCACCGCGAGGTCGTTGGCCTGCTGCACCGTGAAGTTGCCGGTAATCTGGCCCGAGCCGCCCGTGATGGCGGTGCGGATCACGGGCGCCGAGACGACCTCGTTGTCGAGCACGATCGCCATGCGCCGGCCCACGTTCTCGGCGGTCGCCTGCCCGAAGCGCTGGGCGCCCTTCAGGTTGAACTTGAAGCTCACCATCGGCTCGTGGGTCTGCTGATCGAAGGCGGGCTGGGCGTCGGTGAGGTCGCCGCCATCGGCCATGACGCGGCGCTCCACCGGGACCTTGGCGCCCTTCTCGTCCTTCGACGGCAGCAGGTCGACGTCGCCCGAGGGGCTGTCGGCCAGCATCCGGAACTCGAGCTTGGCGGTCGAGCCGAGCAGCTTCTCCAGCCGTTCCGGGTTCTGCTCGCCCGGCACCTGGATCAGGATTCGCTCGGCCCCTTGCTGCTGGATCGAGGGCTCGGTGGTGCCCGTCGAGTCGAGGCGGCGGCGGATGACCTCGATGCCCTGGGTCACGGCGCGGCGCGTGCGCTCGTTGATGCCGGCATCGGTCAGCGCCAGGCGGATCAGCCCGTCGGGCTGCGCCGAGATGTCGAGGGTGCGCCCACCCGTCTGTCCGACGAGGGGGCTGGAGATCGGATGTGCCAGTTCCTGCAGCTTCGGCATCACCTTGGCGCGGGCGGCGGCATCCGCCACGCGCACCTGCACGCCGCGCTGGAGCAGCTGGATGCCGCCCTCGGCGCGCACCCCCTCCTGCTGCAGGATGCGGCGCACGTCGTCGCGCAGGGCCTTGGCCTGCGAGGCCAGGAGTTCGTTCTGGTCGACCTCTAGGAGGAGCTGCGAGCCGCCCTGCAGGTCGAGGCCCAGCACGATCGCCCGCTGCGGGATGACCCAGGCCGGGAACCAGCCCGGCAGCGAGGCCATGAAGGCCTTGCGGCTCTCGGCCGGGAAGAAGCTCGGCACGGCCAGGCTCAGGCCGATCAGGATAGCGGCGAGCGTCGCGATGATCTTGGTTCGGGAAAAGCGCAACATCCGCCGGTCCTGCTTTTTCGTAAGGATGCCAGGCGTTTAGGCCGGCATCTTCTGGCGATCTATCAAGCCGCCTTGACGGGGCCGCCCTTGACGCGGACCTCGGAGATCATGGAGCGCACGACCTTGACGCGGACGTTGGGAGCGATCTCGACCTCGATCTCGGAGCCCTCGTCCGTCACCTTGACGACGCGGCCGACGAGACCCCCGTTCGTCACGATGGTGTCGTCGCGGCGCACGTTCTTGACCATGCTCTGGTGATCCTTGACCCGCTTCTGCTGGGGGCGAAGGATCAGGAAGTACATGATCACGAAGATGAGGACGAACGGAACCACCTGCAAGGCGATGTCCGCTCCGCCAGCAGCGGTGCCGGCCCCTTGCGCGAAGGCGGGGGTGATCAAGCGCGTGACTCCTTAAAACGGGCTTCCCGGCCGCCGGGAAGGAACTTGCCGGGCCTCGCCGAAAAGCGCGCGGACTATAGCCACGGCCTAAGTGAAAGCAACGCCGGCGGGGTGAGGCGAATGGGGTCGCCGGGCTGATTCTTCTGCCGAATGCGCGTTCGGGTCGTGATTTCCGGGCGCCGGCCCCCTAAAAGGCGCCCCTCGCCCCGTCCCGTCGATGCGGAACAATTCATGAGCGCTCCCGCCACCCCGGAAACCCTCCTGCCGCTCCTCGAGCGCATCGCCACGGCGCTCGAGCGCGCGGCTCCGCCGGCGCGGCCGCCGGTCGACCTCACGGCGGCCGACGCCTTCCTCTGGGGGCCGGAGCGGCGCCTGATCCCGGTGCCCCGGGTCAATCGGGTCGAGATGGGGCTCCTGACCGGCATCGACCGGGCCCGCGACACGCTCGCCGAGAACACCGAGCGCTTCGCCAAGGGCCTGCCGGCCAACAACGCGCTCCTGTGGGGCGCGCGCGGGATGGGCAAGTCCTCCCTCGTCAAGGCGGTGCAGGCGGAGGTGAATGCCGGCCGGCCGGACGGCGCGCGGCCCATGAAGCTCGTCGAGATCCACCGCGAGGACATCGAGGCCCTGCCCGACCTGATGGCGACGCTGCGGGGCGACCCGCATCGCTGGATCGTGTTCTGCGACGACCTCTCGTTCGACGCCGACGACACCTCCTACAAGTCCCTGAAGACGGCGCTCGACGGCGGCATCGAGGGACGGCCCGAGAACGTGCTGTTCTACGCGACCTCCAACCGCCGGCATCTCTTGGCCCGCGACATGGTGGAGAACGAGCGCTCGACCGCGATCAATCCCGGCGAGGCGGTGGAGGAGAAGGTCTCGCTCTCCGACCGGTTCGGCCTCTGGCTCGGCTTCCACAAATGCAGCCAAGACGAGTATCTCGCGATGATCCGCGCCTATGTCGAGCGCTACGGCCTCGAGGCCGAGCCCGAGCGGGTGCGGGCCGAGGCGCTGGAATGGGCGGCGACCCGCGGCTCGCGCTCGGGCCGCACCGCCTTCCAGTTCATCCAGGATCTCGCCGGGCGGCTCGGGCAGAGGCTCGCCTGAACGCGAGACGACGGCCCTTTCGGGCCGCCGTCTCATCGCCGACCGCAGCCGGGACCGTTCAGTTGCTGGCGAGCTGCGACATCGGATCGATCGGGGCGCCGCCCTTGCGGATCTCGAAGTGGAGCTGCGGCGAGGTGACGTTGCCCGAGGCGCCGGATTTGGCGATGGTCTGGCCGCGCTTCACCTTCTCGCCGGGCTTCACGTCGATCTCGCCGTTATGGGCGTAGGCGGAGACGTAGCCGTTCGTGTGCCGCACGAGCACGAGCTTGCCGTAGCCCTTCACGTCGGAGCCCGCGTAGGCCACCGTGCCGTCCTCGGCCGCCTTGACGGCCGTGCCCTCCGGCACCGCGATGTTGATGCCCTCGTTGCCGGAGGAGCCGTAGCCCGAGATCACACGGCCCTTGGCGGGCCAGCGGAAGGCCTCGCTCGCTGCCGGGGCGGCCGGAGCGGGTGCCGCGACCGATCCGGTGCTGACGGGCTCGACCTTGGCGGAGGCGACCTTCTCGGGCTTCGCGTCCGTCTTGGGCTCCGCCTTGGCCTCCGCCTTGGCCGCCTTCTCGGCGCCCTCCTTGGCGGCCTTCGCCTCGGCGAGCTTGCGCGCGGCGTCCTTCTTGGCCGTTTCCTTGGCGGCGGTCTTGGCGGCCTCGGCCTGGGCGAGCTTGGCCTGAGCGAGCTTGGCCTCGGCCTCCGCCTTGCGGGCGGCCTCGGCCTTGGCCTTCAGGGCATCGGCCCTGTCGTGCCTGGTCTCGACCTTGGCCTCGACCTTGGCCTCGACCTTGGCCGTCTGGCCGGGGCGGACATGGCGCTTCTGCAGCTCCGCCTCCTTGCGGGCCTTCTCGGCCTTCTCGTCGGCCTGCTTCTCGGCGAGCCTGCGGGCCTCGGCCTCCTTGCGGGCCTCCGCCTGGCGCTTCGCCTCGGCGGCCTTCTCGGCAGCCTTGTCGACGGGCTTCTCGGCCGGCTTCGGGCCCTTGGAGAATTGCAGCCGCTCCTGCGGCGCGGCCGGGACCGTCCGCTGCGTCATGCCGCCCGGGTTCATCCCGGAGGCGTTGTAGACCGGAATCACGAGCTGGCGGCCCGGCGTCACCTGCGCGGCGCTGGTCAGGCCGTTGGCCGACAGGATCGCGGAGGCCGGGACGCCGAAGCGGGTCGACATCTGGTTCAGGCTGTCGCCCTGCGCCACCGTGATCGCTGTGCCACCCTGCGCGCTCCAGCCGGCGGCGCCGGTGGCGGCGACGCGCGTGCTCTGGGCGGGCGGCTGGATCGGGCGGGCGGCCGTCGGGCCGGGACGCGGCGAGATCGCCGGGCCGGACGGCGCGCTCAGCGCCTCGGACTGGATGCGGCCGGTCCGGATCGCCGGGGCCGGCGCCATCTCGCCCGATGCCGGCAGGCTGCCCGTGGCGGCCGGCTCGCTCGACAGGTTCGAGGCGAACGGGTTGGTGAACGGACTGCCGAGGCGCGAGGCGTCCGAAGAACAGGCGGCCGCGCCGCCACCGATCACTCCGATGAGGGCGAAGCGCGACAGCGTCCGCATCCCCCGACCAGCCCCGCGAACCCGCATCGATGCACCCGTTTGCCTGACGCAACTTGATGGCGTCATTCAAATCGGATTCAGGTTAAGCAAGTGTTCCCGTTCACCACGTTTCCCGTCTTGGTGGAACTTTCCCGAATCCTTGCGATGCGTCCGCGCAACGGTCCGAATCGCGCACCCGGCCTGCCCGCTCGCGGGCTCACGTCGTCCGGGCGAGGCCGGGCAGGAGCGGGGCGAGCCTCAGCGGCGGCCCCGGCGTCTCGGCGACGCCCCCCTCCCCCCGCGCCACCGCGACGAGGCGCCCGTCCCCCGCGAGCACGGTGACGAGGCGTCCGCCCGGCGCCAGCGCGTCGAGCCAGTGCGGCGGCAGGGCCGGCACCGCGCCGTTGACGAGAATGCGGTCGAAGCTGCCCTCCAGGGGGCCATCGAGCCCGTCGCCCTGGATCACCCGCGCCGCCCCCTCCGGCAGGCGGTCGCGGGCGGCCTCGGCCAGGGTCGCGTAGCGCTCCAGGCTCGTGACGGCGCCGCCGAGCTCGGAGAGCAGCGCGGTGACGTAGCCGGAGCCCGTGCCGACCTCGAGGATGCGCAGGCCCGGCGCCACCCGGAGCGCGGTCAGCATGGCGGCGACCCCGGACGGCGCCGTCATGGTGGCGCCGCAGGGCAGCGGCAGGGCGAGGTCGCGCCGGGCGAGGTCGCGGTGGGCGGCGGGCGCGAAGCGCTCCCGCGGCACCCGCTCCATGGCGCGCAGGATGCCGGTGTCGCGCACGCCCCGCGCGCGCAGCGCCAGCACGAAGGCGGCGTTCTCGACGGCCTCCGGAGAATCGTCGCTGTCGGGCATGGGGTCGATCGTCGGCACGCGCCACGCTTGCACGGAAGCCTCCGGCGAGGCCAGGACCTTCGCGCGGGGAGGCGCTCGCGGAAGCGTCTACTCGGCGAAGGCCTGTGCGAACCGCGTCAGCGTCGGCTCGTCCGTGAGGTCGAGGCGCAGCGGCGTCACCGAGATGCGGTTCTCGGCGATCGCCTTGAGGTCCGAGCCGTGGCCGGGCTCGAAGCGGGCCTTGGCGAAGGCGAGCCAGAAATACGGGTTGCCGCGCCCGTCCTGGCGGGCGTCGATGGCGAGCAACGCCTGGTTGCGTTGCCCCTGCGCCGCCACCGAGATGCCCGCGACCTCCTCGGGCTCGCAATCGGGGAAGTTCACGTTGACCAGGATACCCGGCTCGATGCCGGTCTCCAGGATCTTGGCGATCACCCGCGGCCCGTGATGGGCGGCGCAGTGCCACCGGATCGCGCCGCGCCCGCCCGGGCCGTAGGCCTGGCTCATGGCGATCGACTTCACGTTGAGGATCGTGCCCTCCATCGCCCCCGCGATGGTGCCCGAGTATGTGACGTCCTCGGCGACGTTCTGGCCCCGGTTGACGCCGGACAGGACGAGGTCCGGCCCGTGATCCTTCAGGATGTGGCGCACGCCCATGATCACGCAATCCGACGGCGTGCCCTTCACGGCGAAGCGCTTCTCCGAGACCTGGCGCAGGCGCAGGGGATCGTTGAGCGACAGCGAGTGCGAGACGCCGGACTGGTCGGTCTCGGGCGCCACCACCCAGACGTCGTCCGAGAGGTGGCGGGCGATGCCCTCCAGCGTCTCCAGCCCCGGCGCGTGGATGCCGTCGTCGTTGGTGACGAGAATCCGCATCAGCTCTTCGGTCCCTCGATCCGGGTCAGGCCGCCCATATAGGGCTGCAGCGCGGACGGGATCGTGACGCTCCCGTCCGGGTTCTGGTAATTCTCCATCACGGCGATGAGCGCGCGGCCGACCGCGACGCCCGAGCCGTTCAGGGTGTGCACGAACTGAACGCCCTTGCCGTCCTTCGGGCGGTAGCGCGCGTTCATGCGCCGCGCCTGGAACTCGCCGCAGACCGAGCAGGACGAGATCTCCCGGTAGGTCTCCTGGCCGGGCATCCAGACCTCGATGTCGTAGGTCTTGCGGCTCGCGAACCCCATGTCGCCCGTGCACAGGGTCATGACGCGGAAGGGCAGCTCCAGCGCCTTCAGCACGGCCTCCGCGCAGGCGAGCATGCGCTCGTGCTCCTCGGCCGACCGCTCCGGCGCCGTGATCGAGACGAGCTCGACCTTGTTGAACTGGTGCTGGCGCAGCATGCCGCGGGTGTCGCGCCCCGCGGCCCCCGCTTCCGCCCGGAAGCAGGGGGTGAGCGCGGTGAAGCGGAGCGGCAGTTCGTCCTCCGCGAGGATCGACTCGCGCACGAGGTTGGTGAGGGGCACTTCCGCCGTCGGGATGAGCCAGTATCCGTCGCCCGCCGCGAACTGGTCGTCGCGGAACTTCGGCAGCTGCGCGGTGCCGAACATGGCCTCGTCGCGCACGAGGACCGGGGGCGCCACCTCGGTGTAGCCGTGCTCGGTCGTGTGCAGGTCGAGCATGAACTGGCCGAGCGCCCGCTCGAGCCGCGCGAGCTGACCTTTCAGCACCACGAAGCGGGCGCCCGAGAGCCGCGCGGCGGCCTCGAAATCCATCAGGCCCACGGCCTCGCCGAGCTCGAAATGCTGGCGTCCCTTCTCGAGCCAGGGATGGGTCGGCTCGAAGCGCCGGTACTCGACGTTGCCGTGCTCGTCGGCGCCCTCCGGCACGTCCGGATTCGGGCGGTTCGGGATCGCGGCGAGCCGGGCGTCGAGAGCCTGGGCGGCTTCCGCCTGCGCCGCGTCGAGGGCCGGCGCCTCGGCCTTCAGCCGTGCGACCTCCTCCATCAGCGCCTGCGCCCGCGCCTCGTCCCTCGCCTTCTTGGCGGCGCCGATCTCCCTGGCGAGGCCGTTGCGCCGCTCCTGGTTGGCCTGCGCCGCCGAGACCGCGTTCTTGCGCGCGTCGTCGAGGGCGAGCAGCTCGGCCGAGAGGGGCGCGAGCCCGCGCCGCTCGAGGTCGCGGTCGAAGGCGGCCGGGTTCTCGCGGATGGCGCGGATGTCGTGCATGGTGCGGCTCTGCAATCAGGTGCGCACGCTTTGCAGCATCGGGCCCGGCCGGACAAGGGCGCCGGCGGGACGGGGGCGGCCTAAGGCTCCAGCCCCTCGGCGACCCGGCGCGCGGCCCGGATCTTCTCCACGCGCCGCACCGAGAAGACCGAGGCCTCGTAGAGGAGGAGCATCGGGATCGCGAGCGAGAGCTGCGAGATCACGTCCGGGGGCGTGAGGATGGCGGCCGCCACGAAGACGAGCACGATGGCGTAGCGGCGCTTCTCCTTGAGGAAGGCCGAGTCGATCACCCCGATCTGCCCGAGCAGCGTCAGGATCACCGGCATCTGGAAGGCGATGCCGAAGGCGAAGATCAGCGTCATGATGAGCGACAGGTACTCGTCCACCTTCGGCAGGAGCGCGATGGTGGGCTCGCCCGCGACCCCGATCTGCTGCAGCGACACCGAGAACTGGATCAGGAGCGGCATCGCCAGGAAGAACACCACCAGGGCGCCGAGGAGGAAGAAGATCGGCGTGGCGACGAGATAGGGCAGGAAGGCCTTG
The DNA here is from genome assembly GCF_037106235.1 of Methylobacterium nigriterrae. NCBI lineage: Bacteria > Pseudomonadati > Pseudomonadota > Alphaproteobacteria > Hyphomicrobiales > Methylobacteriaceae > Methylobacterium > Methylobacterium nigriterrae. The sequence goes on from NZ_JBAWTG010000035.1 coordinate 52,487, forward strand.
CGCTCGTTGCGGTAGAGGCCCGGCGCCACGAAGGCGTAGATCTGCGTCGCGATCACCGGGAAGGCGAGGAATGCCGCCCCGAAGACCGAGAGCTTGATATTGGTGAAGACCTGTTCGAGGAAGTGCGTCGCGATCAGCTTGGCGTTCTCGGCACCCACGACGGAGACGTAGGGATGCACGAGCACGTTGTAGATGTTGCGCGAGAAGAAGAAGCACCCGAAGAACATCACCACGAAGGCGATGAGCGACTTGATCAGCCGCGCCCTGAGCTCGATCAGGTGCTCGATGAGCGGTGCCCGCGAGGCCTCGATCTCGGCCTCATCCGCCTCGTTGATCATGGCTTACGGGCCCGGTGCCGGCTGCGCCGAAGGCGTGGCGGGTTGATCGGTTGGGAGCGGATCGGCGGCGGGCCGCGGCACGTCGTAGCTGCCGGCCGCGCGGCCGGCCTCCTGCCCGGACAATTCCTGCGCGGCCATGTCCTGCTCGGTTCTGAGCTGCGCGGTGGCTTCCGCCAGCGACTGCGTGCCCGCCTTTCCCGGATTGCGGGCCTCGACGGCGCCCTTCAGCTCGTCCCGGATGGTCTGGACCGGGTTGAACCCCGCCGTACCGCTCACGGTGCGCTTGATGCCGTCGACCTCGCGGCGCACCTCGTCGAGCTCCGCCTCGCGGATCGCCTCGTTGAACTGCATCTGGAACTCGCCGGCCATGCGGCGCAGCTTCCCCGTGATCTGCCCGACGGTGCGCAGCGCCTTCGGCAGGTCCTTCGGCCCGATGACGATGAGGGCGACGCCGCCGATCAGCATCACCTCGCCCCAGCTCATGTCCAGCATGTCGTCGACGGTCCTGCGGCCTCATCGAGCGCGCGGGCGAGCGGGCGGCCCGGGCGGCTCGCGAAAGAGCCTTACACCAACAAGCCCTTACACCAACGCGCGCGCCTTGGCAGGCGCTCCCGCCATGCGGGGTCAGACGGCCTTGCGGTCGCCGGCCGGCAGGTGGCTCGCGGGGATCGCGGTGCCGGGGCTCGGCTCGCTCGCGTGCGGGATCGTGCGCACCGGCTCGGTGGCGGTGACCGGCGGGGCCTGATTGGTCTGGGCCGGCGCCTCGTCGTCCGCCATGCCCTTCTTGAAGGCCTTGATGCCCTTGGCGACGTCGCCCATCAGGTCCGAAATCTTGCCGCGGCCGAACAGCAGCATCACGATGCCGGCGACGATGATCCAGTGCCAGATACTCATGCTGCCCATGGCAACCTCCTGCGCCACGGTCGATGCATGCGCGGCGCCGTCTCACGTGATCGGGTTGGCGCGAACCTAAGGATCGCACCCCGCGAACACAAGGCGTGCGGCGGCTTTACCCGCAGCGTCGCGCGGTCTCAGGCGGCCGCCGACAGGCCGGCCTCGAAGGCGGCGCGAGCCTCGCGCACGTCGAAGACCTCGCGCTGGGGATTCAGGCGGGCGAGCGCGGACTGCGCCCGCGCCAGCGCGCGGCCGGCGAGCTCGGGCGCGCCCTCGACCACGGCGCGCATCTCCCCCATGTCGCCGTTGCAGTGCAGGCCGATATCGATCCCGGCCGCGAAGCAAGCCTCCGCCCGCGCCCGGAACGGGCCGGTGAGCGCGTGCATCGAGAGGTCGTCGGTCATCAGGAGGCCGTCGAAGCCGATAGCGCCGCGGATCACGTCGCGGATCACGGTCGCCGACTGGGTCGCCGGGCGGTCCGGGTCGATCTGCGTGAAGACCACGTGGGCACTCATCGCCATGGGCAGGTCGGACAGCGCCCGGAAGGGCCGGAAATCCTGCGCCGCCAGCACCTCGCGGCCCGCATCGACCGCCGGCAGCCCGTGATGGCTGTCGACCGCGGCGCGGCCGTGGCCGGGGATGTGCTTCATCACCGGCAGGACGCCGCCCGCCATCAGCCCCTCGGCCACGGCGCGGCCGATCTCCGCCACCGTGTCGGGATGCGTGCCGTAGGCGCGGTCGCCGATGATGCCGTGCGAGCCCTCCACCGGCACGTCGAGGACCGGGGCGCAGTCGACGTTGATGCCGACGCTCGCGAGATCATGTGCGATCAGGCGGGCGCCGAGCCGCGCCATCGCGGCCCCGGAGCCGTTGAGGCGGCCGAGCCGGCCGCCCGCCGGATAGGCCGGCCAGTGGGGCGGGCCCATGCGCTGGACCCGGCCGCCTTCCTGGTCGATTAGGATCGGCGCGTCGTCGCGCCCGAGCGCGTCCCTGAGGTCGCTCGTCAGGGCCCGCACGGCGTCCGGCGTGCCGATGTTGCGCTTGAACAGGATGAAGCCCCAGGGCCGCACGTCGCGGAAGAAGGCGGCTTCCTCCGCCGACAGGGCGGGACCGGCGCAGCCGAGGATGAGGGCACGGGACGACATCGTGAGGAGGCTCGCGCAGGCTGCTTGACGAATCAACGGGGTGAGCGTCGGGCGGGATCTGGGGGGCCGGCAAGGCAAAACCGGGAGGAGCCGGCCGGCGGCGCTCAAGCCGTCGGCGGGTGTTGCGGACCGGTTTCAGGTTCGCTGGAGGCGCGCCGCGGAGCTGCGGCGTCTCAGTTCTTGGCCACGAAGCACTGGCCGCCCGCGCCCTGCAGCTGGCTGCACAGGCTCGTCGCCTCGGCCTTGCCGAGCGGCCCGACGCGGACGCGGTAGATCGTCTTGCCGTTGACCTCGGCCTGGCGGATCAGCTCGGGCTTGCCGGCGAGCTGGCTGTACTTGCCCTGCATCTCGCGGAAGGCGGTCTGGGCCTCGCGCTCGCTCGTGCGGACGCCGAGCTGCACCGCGAAGCCGCCGACCGGCGCGGCGCTGGCCGCGGGGGCGGGCGTGGTCGCCGCGGTCGTCGTCGGCGGCTCGACCGGCAGGGCCGTCTCGGGCGCCACCGAGGCGACGCGCTGGGGCGCCTTCGGGCGGGTCGGCGCGGGCGCGGCCACGACCGGGGTGGCCTCGGCGGCCGGGGCGGGCGCGGTCGGGGTCGGCACCGGCGTCGGCAGCGCCGCCTGCCGGACGGGGCGGGACTTGGCGGAGGCCGGCTCGTCGGTCGGCAGGGTCATGGTCGGGATCGGCGTGGGCGTGGCCGTCTCGGCCACCTGCGCCTCGCGCTGCGGGGCGGGCGCGGGCGTGTCGGGCTTGACCGAGACGGTGCGCACGCGGCGCGGCTCGCCGAAGGCGTCGGTGAGGCTGCCCTGCTGAGCGCCGGCGCCGGGGGTGGCGCCGCCCTCGGGCCCCTGGGCCGAGCGGGCCGCCTGCGCCACGTCGAGGGGCTGCTCCTCGCGGTTGACGATGCGGATCTGCCCGTCCTTGGCCTTGGGCTCGTAGATCTGCTTGTTCTGGTCCGGGATCTCGACGCCGTCGGCGGTCTTCGGCGCGATCTTGAGGGGCGAGGTGTCGGCCTGGATCACCGGCACGCCGCCGCCCGAATGGCCCGCATGCAGGCCGCGCCAGGTGAGAGCCCCGGTGATCGAGACGGCCACCACCGCGATGCCGGCGCCGACCGACACGAGGCGCTTGCGCCGGCCCGCGCGCTTGAGGCCGCGCTCGTGGAACTCCTCGGCCGCCAGAGCGGCCTCGGGATCGTCCGCGTAGGCCGATTCGGCCGGATAGGCGCGCTCGACGGAGGCGAGATACTGGTTGAAGGCGTCGGCCGAGTGGGACGGCTCCGGCGATCCGACCTCCGGCGCGAAGCTCGGCTCGATCCGCCGGCTCTCCGGCCGGGGGGACTCCGCGCCGCCGCGCCCGTCGCGGGCCTCCAGAAGGGCGCGGAAGGGATCGTCCTGCCCGACGATGCGGGCGAGCTCGGCGAGGGGATCGGCCTTCTGGGCGGCGGCCTGCGGCAGCGGCCGCGCCGCGGCGGCCGGCTGCGGGTGGGGCTGCTGCAGCTCGCGCGCGAAGGCCTCGAAATCGACAGTCGCCCGCGAAGCGTTCGTCATGGCAGCATCCTCAATCTACGCCGATTCACCTCACCGCATCTCTGCCGGCGCGGTGACACCCAGGATGGCGAGGCCGGAGGCCAGAGCGGCCCGGAGAGCCTCGACGAGGGCCAGCCTCGCCCGTGTGGACTTTCGGTCGGTTGGATTAACAAACCGTAATTGCGGCAAGTCTTTGCCCTTATTCCAGAAACTATGCAGGGAACTTGCGACCTCGTAGAGGTGGAAGGCGAGGCGGTGCGGCTCGTGCGCCGCGGCCGCCCCTTCGACCACCCGGGGCACCTGCGCGATCAGCCGCATCATCTCGCGCTCGCCCGAATCATTCAGCACCGAGAGGTCGGCGTCCCGGGCGAGGCTTTCAGGAGAGAGATCCTCGTCGGGCATCGCCTCGCGCGCCTGCCGGAACACCGAGTGGCAGCGGGCATGGGCGTACTGCACGTAGAAGACGGGGTTGTCCTTCGATTGCTCCACGACCTTGGCGAGATCGAAGTCGAGGGTCGCGTCGTTCTTGCGGTAGAGCATCATGAAGCGGATCGCGTCGCGCCCGACCTCGTCGATGACCTCGCGCAGCGTGATGAACTCGCCCGCGCGCTTCGACATCTTAACGGGCTCGCCGGCGCGCAGGAGCCGCACGAGCTGGCACAGCTTCACGTCGAGGCTGGCCTCGCCCCCCGTCACCGCCTTCACGGCGGCCTGCATGCGCTTCACGTAGCCGCCGTGGTCGGCTCCGAGGACGTCGATCAGGTCGGTGGCGCCCCGCAGGTACTTGTCGCGGTGATAGGCGATGTCGGAGGCGAAGTAGGTATAGGAGCCGTCGGACTTGAGGAGCGGCCGGTCGGTGTCGTCGCCGAATTCCTGCGTGCGGAAGAGCGTCTGTTCCCGGTCCTCCCAATCCTCCGGCACCTGGCCCTTCGGCGGCGGCAGCCGCCCCTCGTAGACGAGGCCGCGCGCGCGCAGATCCGCGAGGAGCGCCGCGACCGAGCCCGGGCCGTCGCCGTGAAGCGTGCGCTCGGAAAAGAAAGTGTCATGGTGGATGCCGAGCGCGGCGAGATCCTGTCGGATCAGGTCCATCATCATGCCGATGGCGGTCTCGCGCACCGCCGGCAGCCACTCGGCCTCGGGCCGATCGAGTAGCGCGCGGCCGTGTGCCCGCGCCAGGGCCTCGCCGACGGGCTTCAGGTAGTCGCCCGGATAGAGGCCCTCGGGCACCGGGCCGACATCGTCGCCGAGCGCCTCGCGGTAGCGCAGGTAGGCGGAGCGGGCGAGGACGTCGACCTGCGCGCCGGCATCGTTGATGTAGTACTCGCGCGTGACGTCGCGCCCGGCCGCCGCGAGGAGGTTGGCGAGGGCGTCCCCGAACACGGCGCCGCGGCCGTGGCCGACATGCATGGGACCGGTCGGGTTGGCCGAGACGTACTCGATGTTGACCTTGCCGCCCGGCATGCGGGCGCGCCCGTAGCCCTCCGGGTCGGCCAGCACGGAGCGCACCACGTCGTGGAAGACGGACGGATCGAGGCGCAGGTTGATGAAGCCGGGCCCGGCCACGCTCGCCTCGGCGACGCGCGGGTCGGCCCGCAGCTCCGCGGCGAGCGCCTCGCCGAGCGCCTTCGGGTTGGTCCTCGCCTCCTTGGCGAGAACGAGGGCGGCGTTGGTGGCGAGATCGCCGTGGCTGGCGTCCCGCGGCGGCTCGACCACGACGCGGGTCAGGTCGAGCCCGGCCGGCAGCTGGCCCGAGCGGGTCAGGCTCTCGAGCGCCTCGCGCACCCGGGCCTCGAAGGTCGCAAAGATGTTCATGGGTCGACAACGTCCGCTCGCGCGGCCGCGGGTAGTGGCGGCCGAAGATTCAGGCCGGCCGCATAGCAAGGGGGGACGCGGGTGTCACGGACGGGCGGCGCCAGTTGGTGTCTTCACCCGGGCATCACCCACCCCGCGAGCACGTTCCGCAGGTCCGCCGGCAGCGGCACGGGCCGGCGGGTCTCGCGGTCGACGTAGACGTGGACGAAGTGGCCCTGCGCCGCCGCCGCATCCTCGTCCTCGCGGAACAGCGCGATCTCGTAGCGCACGCTGGAGCGGCCGAGACGGGCGACGCGCAGGCCCGCCGTGAGGCGGTCCGGGAAGGCGACCGGCGCGAAGTAGCGGCAGCCCGTCTCGACGACGAGGCCGATGACCGGGCTTCTCGCGATGTCGAGCACCCCGGACTCGACCAGGCAGCCGTTCACGGCCGTGTCGAAGAAGGCGTAGTAGACGACGTTGTTGACGTGGCCGTAGACGTCATTGTCGCTCCAGCGGGTACCGAGGCTAACCTGTTTTACATAATCGGAAATTCGCGCTCTATCCATGGGGCTCCTGAGGTAGCCGTGGACCGACTCGTGGACTGGATGGAGTTCCGGGCAGCTTCCGGGTGATGTTCGTGACGGCCTGTTTCTGGTGGTCTGGATGGTGGTGACCGTACACGTCCTCTAAGATCTTGACGCTCATGCCCAGGTAGCCAGCGGCCTCCCACAGGTCGGTTCCGTGCTGCATGAGCCACGTCGCGGCGGTGTGCCGCAGCGAGTGCGGCGAGACCCCGGGCAGTCCTACGTCCCGGCAGGCCCACTAAAACCCTCGCTCGATCGTCTTGACCGGCTTGCCACACCACTCCACGGGCCGGGTTTGCCCGTTTTTATGCCAGCGGCGCATGTGACCGAGCAGCCGCAGCGGCAGCCGGATCGGCGGGCGGCGTTTCTTGGTAACCTGCTCGTCCCCTCCCCGCCGGTAGAAGACGCCCCGGTCCAGATCGATCCAGTGATCCTCCCCCGTTTTTGTGGACACGGAGGTTACGTTGCCCAGCGCTGCTCGGCCTGCTCAGGCGTACGGTACCCGAGGGCTGAGTGGAGGCGCTGTC
>NZ_JBAWTG010000036.1:0-58089 GCF_037106235.1 Methylobacterium nigriterrae
GGGGTCGACGTGCGGGTCCTGGTCCGGGTCGGCGGCCGCGTCACGGCCGCGGTCACGGCCTCGCTCGTCGTGCTCATCGCCATCAGCCTCGCGCTGATCCGGCTCCTGGGAGTCGCCTGAGGCGAGCGAGCGAATTGGCCAGGCAAATAGGTACGTCGACCCTGCCATCAGACGCAGTCGCGACCAACCGAGGCAGCGCAGGCGCCTGATGCCAAACACCCTCGGAAAGGCGTCGCTCTCTCGCCTCGATGGTCTGCGGCTCCGTTTCGCGGATATTGACCTGCTATCGCTTCAACAAGCGCCGCCTGCGAATGTCCGCTTCGAAGACGCGGTTTGGACCGGCTGGATGGCGGGCAATGGGCGCAAGGCGGAACGTCCGCTTGCGGGCGGCGAGCCAATCTCCGCAAACCACCCCATCCGGACCTTGGGCGGCACCGACTCAAAAGTCCGCTTGGGGTCGGGAGGTCGTGCGCCGTTGGACGGCTCTGCGCCACTTCCGGACTTTCGGTCAACGCCAACGGAAGGGCCGCTCGTGTCCCGAGAGCTGCCGTTGGTAGGGAATAGTCGGGCCTGGTGGCCGGCACCATCCTAGGGTGGCCCATTAAGCGCGAGAGGGTGCCCTCTGGAAGATGCCTGGCACTCAGCGTTCGCAAGTGAGGGTGCCTTCAGGCGCCGAGGAGCCCTTCTGCTCACGACCTCACTCGGGCCTTCAGCCTTTAGACGCTCCATCTCTTGGCTGCGATGGAAGCACCCTGGCGCCGCCTTCATCGACGGACTGCGTCCGCAGGTAAGCGATGATATCCGCCCGGTCGAGCGCGTCCGGAACCCCGCGGAACCCCATGCTCGTGCCTGGCGCCATCTTCGCCGGGGCGGCCAGCCAGGCGTCCATCCTGTCCGGTGTCCAAACGCCGCCTATCGACCGGAGCGACCCGGTGTAGCCGAAGCGCTTGCTGTTGCTGGCGACAGGCTTGCCAAGCACGTCACAGAAACCCGGACCGTTGCGGTCGCCGGCCCCCATCCTGACCGTGTGACAGGCGGCGCACTGGCCGAACAAGCGGTCAACCCCGTTCGGCATCGGCCACTCGCATGAAGTCGTCGAAGCTCGGGTTTTCACCCAGGGAACGCCGCCGCTCCTGGCCATCATCCGAGCAGCCCGTGAGAAGGAAGGCGAGCGTCAGCAGGGAGAGGCGCCGGCCAGGCGGGTGTTGACGAACGAGCCTCGCTACGTGTTCGGACATGTACGCGTGCACCGTGGCGATTGCGGGCGGTGATTGTAGGGCCAGCCCGGTGTCGATGCTTCGACGCGTCGCGTCCGAGGGGGGATCAACGACCAGACCGTAAATCAGCCGCCACGGAAGCGGTCAGGGATGGCGGACGGGCAACAGCTTGCCGCGCAGCAACAGGCCCGACGTCCTGAGCGCGATCCAGCCGATGATGAGGTTGGCTGCGGCGAACAGCGGTACGGCGAGTGACGCACTCGGTCCTTCCAGTCCACGTTCCGTCAGGCGCAGCGCGGCGAGCGGAAGTGCCGAGACGCCGAACGTGTAAGCCCAGGCCGCCGGCGAGAACGGTTGCTTGCGCAGCCAAGGCACCAGCCGCGCCATGACCAGGGCATGCAGCAGGGCGTAGCCGAAGAGGATCTGGGCCAGCCGGTCGGGAGGCCCGTCCGTGACCGCCAGGTAGGCGACGCAGGCCACCGCGGGCGGAGCCAGGTGCAGTCCGAGCGAGGCGCGCAGCGGCACGGGAAGGGTCTGCAGGATCAGCCTGTGAATGATGACAGATTCCAGCGTCAGCCACGACAGGAGACCGGCGCCGAAGAAGAGTAGACCGAGCTCCTTCATGCCGAAGGCGGCGCAGGTGATGGCCGCCACGAAGCCACCGCCGACCGTTGGCATGTAGAGGATCGGCGTCGTCGCCTCGAAGGCGCGGTCGCCCATCCAGAGACCTCCCACGCCCCAGACGGCGAAGAGGGTCACTCCGACAAGCCCTGCCACGGCCGTCACCCATGCGGCACCCGGCCAGTGCGGTGCGAGGCCGACGCTGGCGATCATGGTGGCCACCGGCGCCAACGAGACGAAAAACGAGGACGTCGGGTCGCGCGCCTCGAAAAGAACCGTGTCCCGGTCGTTCAGCCATCGGGCGGCGTAGAGGGCCAGCCACGCCGCCCAGACCGCTACGCCGATGAGGGAGAGCGCCTCGCCGATCCAGGGAGGCGCCAGCCCGAGGCGCGCGGCGGCGCGCCAGCCGTTGCCGAGGCCGCAAAGCCCCAGGACCATTCCGAAGAAGGTTGCCGGAACCCGTGTTCGTGGCAGCCAGGCGAACGGGCGCCGAGGTCTGGCCGGACGTTCCCGGTTGCCGGATGCGCTCGCCCAGTGAGCCACGTCAGACGACCGTGGAGATCGCGCCGGGAGGATGCGCCAGGAGCGTCGCGAGCAGGCTCAGACCGTAACGCAAGGTCTCGGCGTCGGGAGCCGCACCCAAGGAAACGCGGATGGCCTCCGGCGCCGGCCCCACCGCGAAGGCATCGCTCAGGATGACCGACAGCCCGAGCTGACGTGCATGCGCCCCGAACTCGCCGCGGCGCCAGGGCTTCGGAAGCCGGAGCCAGAGGTGGTGCCCGCAGGAATGCGCGCGGACGTCGAGACCCTGTAAGGTCTCGCGCGCGACCGCCTGCCGGAGACCGTTCTCCTGCCGAATGGCCGCGACGACCGCGTCGAGCTCGCCTTCCGCGGCCCACTGCGAGGCGAGCGCGGCCGTCAGCGGCGAGGCCATCATGTTGATCGCCCGCAGCTCCGCGGCGAGCCGGACCGCCTCGTTGGTCCCCGGGACCGCGACATAGGCGATGCGCAGGCCCGGGCTGACGCACTTGGATAGGGTCGCGATGTGCCAGGTGATGTCCCCGGCAAGAGAAGCGATGGGAGCGGGAGGATCGGGCGGCAGCGCGCCGTAGGCGTCGTCCTCGATTATCGCGACCCCGTGCGAGCGGGCGACCTCGGCGATGCGCTCACGACGCGCCCTCGGCAGCGTCGCCGTCGTGGGATTGTCGAGCGTCGGTACCACGTACAGGGCGCGCGGGCGCTCGGCCTTGCAGCTTTCCACGAACGCATCCGGGTCGAGCCCGTCCTCGTCGAGGGCGACCGGAACGAGGCGAACGCTGCGGCGCTCGGCGGCCATGCGCAGACCGGGATAGGTCAGGGCCGGGACGCAGAGCGCGTCGCCCGGCTTGAGGAGGGCGGCGAGCACGGCGGCGAGCACCACCTGGGCGCCGCCCGCCACGAGGACGCGCTGCACCGGAAGCGGCCCGAGCCGCTGGCCGAGCCACTGCGCCGCCGCCGTCCGGTCAGCCATGTTCCCGGCGCTGTCCTGGTACTGCATCCGGTCGAGGAAGCCCGGCGAACCGGCAAGCCGCGACAGGCCTGCCTCCATACGCTCTGCCAGACGCGCCGCGACCGGTTGGGGCGGCATGTTCATGCTGAAGTCGACGCTTCCGGACGGGTCCGGCCTTCGCACGTCCGCGGCAGGTGCCGCGGAGCCGCGAACGAAGCTGCCCCTGCCGGCGGCGGCATCGATCAAGCCAGTCCTGCGCGCCTCGTTGAAGGCACGCGTGACCGTGGTGAGGTCGACGTTGAGGTGCTTGGCCAGGGCGCGCTGCGGCGGCAGACGCACGCCCGGCGGCAGTCGTCCGGCGCGGATGTCCTCGGCCAGCGCCTTGACGATGGCCAGGTACTTCGGACCTGCGTCGCCTGCGATTGTCGGGCTCCAGGATTCCATCATTGACCCCTGTTCTCGCATTGGTGTATGCATACAACCATCATGCAGGCAAGGCGAGACGCGGCTTTGTCTGAGCAAGTGCCTTCGAAGAAGTCAGCTTCGCCCACGAATGTATGGATATCTATGCCATACATTCGGAGCGCGCAAGGCGTACCTCCATGCCGCCGGACACGGCGAGCGGTTCAGGAACGTGGACGATGCAAAGGACGGCCGATCAATCCCTGATGTCGGTGGGCCTGCGGTGCCGCTGCCCGCGCTGCGGCGAGGGACACTTGTTCGACGGGTTCATCGCGCTGAAGCCGCGCTGCGAGGCGTGCGGCCTCGACTACGGCTTCGCCGACCCCGCGGACGGGCCCGCCTTCTTCATCATGATGACGATGGCCTTCCCGGTGACCGCCTTCGGGATCTGGCTGGAGCTCGCCTACGACCCGCCGCTTTGGATCCACGCGGTCGTGACGCTGCCGCTGCTCCTCCTGGCCTGCGTGCCGATCATCCGGCCGATGAAGGGCTCTTCATCGCCAGCCAGTACATCCACAAGGCCGAGGAGGGCCGCTTCGCGGTCCCTAAGGCGCCTGGCGTCCGCTCCGCGACCAGGGATTGACCGCGCTTCTGACCGGCGCGGGTCCAGACGGATGCGCCCCTGCGGCATGACCCGCCCCCGGCCTGCCCTTGACGGGAAACGTTTGGCTAGGCGGCTTGCCGCAGGATCTCGGCTCGAAGTGCTTCGGGCCGCGGGGTACCCGAGAACGGCCGGTTGCCAACGGCGACTGCGGGAACGGCGCGGATGCCCATCTCTCGCGCCTCGCGCAGCGCCGCATCGTGGCGCTCCCCGTGGAGCGGCGATGCCAGCACTCCATCAAGGCCGGAGGGGTCAAGACCAAGATCTTGCAGGATCGCCTTGAGCACCTCGGTGTCGCCGATGTCGCTGTCCTGCTGGAAGAAAGCACGTAGGACCGCAACGACGTAAGCATCGGCCTGGCCGTGCTCGGCGGCGTACTGAAGCCCGAGGAACGCCTTGCGGGTGTATGGTTGCGGCGAGATGGTCGGCAGGCGGATGGCGATGCCCATCCGCTCGGCGGCTGGGTAGACGCCCTGCTTCCACGCCGTAGGCAGATACTCGTCCTCTGGCCGCAGCGTCGGAGTTGGGTAGGGACGCAACTCGAACGGCATCCAGACAACGTCAACCTCGAGCCCCTCGGTAGCGGCTCGGATGACCTGCTCCCCCGACGAGGCTACGGCTGAAGAATCGCGTCCAATCTGCACGTGATGCAAGGACGCGCCATGCCTACGCCGAACTCCATCTCTGTCGAGAAGCTCGTTCGTCTGGTCGGTACCGCCGGCTGCCCCGTCGTTGTCGACGTCCGAGCGGACAACGCCTTCCGCGACGACCGGCGGCTGGTCCCCGGCAGCGTCCGACGCGCCGTCGCCGACATCGGGCGCTGGTCCGCGGACCTCATCGGCCGCAGCGCGGTCCTCGTCTGCCGTCACGGGCATGACCTCAGCTACGGCGCCGCCGCCTACCTGCGCCAGGCCGGTGTGTCGGCCGAGACCCTGGAAGGCGGCTTCGACGCCTGGGAGGCCGCCGGCCTGCCATTAGTGCCGGCTGACAAGCCGCGCATCCGCGACGAGCAGGGCCGCACCGTCTGGGTGACACGCGGCCGGCCTGAGGTTGATTGCAGCGCCTGCCCTTGGCTGATCCGCCGCTTCGTCGATCCCAACGCCGTCTTCCTGTTCGTGCCGTCCACTGAGATCTTGGGAGTGGCTGAGCGCTTCCATGCGGTCCCTTTCGACATCGACGTGACCGGCGTGTTCTGGAGCGACTGCGAGGAACTCTGCACCTTCTGGAGCCATCGGGGCGAACTCTGCACCTTCGACGTCATGATCGAGGAGCTCGGCCTCGCCACGCCGCCCCTGCTGCACCTCGCGACCCTGGTACGCGGGGCCGACACCGCGCGGCCGGACCTAGCGCCGGAGGTGGCCGGACTACTCGCGGCCTCGCTGGGCCTGTCGCGCATCTACGCGGACGACCTCGCCCAGCTCGACGCCGGGATGCTCCTCTACGATGCCTTCTACCGCTGGTGCCGGGACGCCACGGAGGAGACCCACAATTGGCCGACCAACAAGCGCAAGGAGAGAGCCTGACCATGGCCGCGACCGCACGCATCCAGACCGTGCCTGAGCCCGGTGTGGTTGCTCCGGAAGCGCCGCTGCCCGTAACCCTGGCCGAGGTCGTGCCGGTCAGGGCGCGCATCGCGGCGCTCTCGTTCGGCGGCCCTGCGGGTCAGATCGCGGTGATGCATCGCATCTTGGTCGAGGAGAAGCGCTGGATCTCCGAGAACCGCTTCCTGCATGCTCTGAACTTCTGCACCCTGTTGCCGGGCCCGGAGGCGCCGCAGCTCGCGACCTATGTCGGCTGGCTGATGCACGGCACCCGCGGCGGGCTCGTCGCGGGTGGCCTGTTCGTCCTGCCGGGCGTCGTCGCCATCATGGCGCTGAGCTGGATCTACGCGCTCTACGGCAACGTCGGCTACGTCGCCGGCCTGTTCTTCGGGCTGAAAGGCGGCGGTGCTCGCCATCGTGCTCCAGGCGGTGATCCGCATCGGCAAGCGGGCGCTCAAGGGCCCCGTCATGCTCGCACTCGCGGCGGCCTCCTTCGCGGGCATCTTCTTCCTCGCCGTGCCCTTCCCGCTGATCGTGCCCTGGCGGGGCTGGTGTGATGGGCGCCGGGCGCCTCCCCGCGGTGGTCGCACTCCTCACCGTGGCGGCGGGTTCGGCGCTGGCCGGTGAGGCGTTCCGCCACCTGACCGCCGCCGAGATCCGGGCGCGCCTCGTCGGAAAGGAGGTCACCGACGACGTGCACTGGGCCTACCGCTTCGAGCCGGGCGGCCGCCTGCATGTCGTGTCGCTCGGGCGGGCCCGCACCGCGAAATGGCGGCTCGACGGGGACGGGCTCTGCCTGGAGGTCGACACCTGCGTCCAGGTCTGGATGGCCGGCAACCGCGTCGAGTTTCGGCGCGGCGACAGCACCCTGCCCGACGAGGGCGTGCTTCAGGCGCCGGCACGACGGCCCTGAGGACCACGAAACCGTGAGGAGGAGACGACCATGCGCCGCTTGCTTCCATCTATCGCCGCACTGGGCGCCCTCGCGACCGGCTCGTCGGCCGCGGAGCCCTGGCAGGACGCCATCGCCACGGGGCTTGGAAAGCCCGGCATGGCGATGCCGGGTGGGGTCTACCGCGTCGGCCTGCCCCGGACCGACCTGAGGGTCACCCTCGACGGGGTGCAGCTGAAGCCGTCCCTCGCCTTGGGCTCCTCTCCGGCCATGAGCCATCTCCCACCAGATCTCCCGTTGAGGGATGATCTGCGCGCTTTATTCTTGAGCCAATTAAGCCCCCATCGCGAGGGCCTGCCGCTATAGTGAAGGGGCAGGCGCCGATCCGGTAGTCGGGTGTGAACTTTTTTCGGAACGCGACTCGATTGTGATCCCAGCGAGGAGGTCACCGCTGAGGGTGAGACCCAGCTCTTCCGCGGACACGCAAGCTGGGCTGTAGATTCATGGTTTGTTCGAGAAGGGGGGTGGGCGGCCTAGAACGGGCCGCCCTGTCTTGGTTTGGGTGCGGGCAAGCCGGGTTGCGAAAGGCGAGATCCGGTCGCCGACGAACCTCGCCCGCCGTTACAGCGACACTTCACGCGCTGACGTCCTCAGGAGCACCCGGTCGTCGATCCGCAGGTGTCGCACTTGAGGCAAGTCCCGTTGCGCACGAGCGTGAAGTTCGCGCATTCCGGGCAGGCCTCGCCGACATAGCCCTTCATCTTGGCCTCGGCGCGCCGGTCGGCGACGCTGCGCTCCGGCTTCGCCTCGGGCTTGGCGAAGGGCAGCGTGTCGACGAGCGTCTCCGTGCGTCCCGCCTCGCTCGGCTCCGCCTTCAGCGCGGTCGCGCCGCGCATCGCGTGGACCACGCTGCCCGCCGGCGCCGTCTGGCCGGACTGGCCGCCGCCGACTCCGAGGGTGGCGCCGGCCGGGCCGCCCTGGATCAGGGTGAGCCGGTCGGCCGAGCCGCGCAGCAGGCCGCGGGAGACGACGCTCGCGGCGACCGGCCCGGGCTTGTCGTCGCGCCGGTCCTGGCCGACGCCGCCGCCGAGCACGGTGTTGCCGATCTCGGACGGGTCGACATGGGCGAGGTCCATGCGGGCGAGATAGGAGATCGCGAGCTCGCGGAACACGTAGTCGAGGATCGAGGTCGCGTTCTTGATCGCGTCGTTGCCCTGCACGAAGCCCGCCGGCTCGAAACGCGTGAAGGTGAAGGCCTCGACGTACTCCTCCAGCGGCACGCCGTATTGGAGGCCGAGCGAGATCGCGATGGCGAAGTTGTTCATCAGGCTGCGGAAGGCGGCGCCCTCCTTGTGCATGTCGATGAAGATCTCGCCGAGGCGCCCATCGTCGTACTCGCCGGTGCGCAGGTAGACCTTGTGGCCGCCGACGACCGCCTTCTGGGTGTAGCCCTTGCGGCGGTGGGGCAGCTTCTCGCGGGAGCGGATGCGCTCGACGCGCTCGATCACCCGCTCGACGATCTTCTCCGCCACCTGCGCCGCCTTGGCGGCGGCCGGCGCCTGCATGATCGCCTCGACCGCCTCCTCCGCCTCGTCGCCCTCCTCGGCGATGAGCGCCGCGTTCAGGGGCTGCGAGAGCTTCGAGCCGTCGCGGTAGAGGGCGTTGGCCTTGAGCGCCAGCGTCCAGGAGAGCTTGTAGGCCTCCTTGCAATCCTCGACAGTGGCGTCGTTCGGCATGTTGATCGTCTTGGAGATCGCCCCCGAGATGAAGGGCTGCGCCGCCGCCATCATGCGGATGTGGCTCTCGACCGAGAGGTAGCGCTTGCCGATGCGCCCGCAGGGATTGGCGCAGTCGAACACCGCGTAGTGCTTGGCAGCGAGATGCGGCGCGCCCTCGAGCGTCATGGCCCCGCAGACATGGGTGTTGGCGGCCTCGATGTCCTTCTTCGAGAAGCCGAGGAAGGGCAGCAGCTCGAAGGTCGGGTCGGCGAGCCTCTCCGCCGGCACCTTCAGGGCATCGCGCAGGAAGTCGTCCCCGAGCGTCCAGCGGTTGAACACGAACTTGATGTCGAAGGCCGACTTCAGGCCCGCCTCGACCGCGGCGATCTTCTCGTCCGAGAAGCCCCTGGCGCGGAGCGAGCCGGGGTTGATGGCGGGTGCCTGGCCCATCGAGCCGTGGCCGACCGCGTAGGCCTCGATCTCGCCGATCTCGGATTCGCGGTAGCCGAGCGCGCGCAGCGCGTCGGGCACGGCCCGGTTGATGATCTTGAAGTAGCCGCCGCCCGCGAGCTTCTTGAACTTCACCAGCGCGAAGTCGGGCTCGATTCCGGTCGTGTCGCAATCCATCACGAGGCCGATCGTGCCGGTCGGCGCGATCACGGTCGCCTGCGCGTTGCGGTAGCCGTGCTCCTCGCCGAGTTCGAGCGCCCGGTCCCACACGGCCTTGGCGCGCTCCGCGATGTCGGCTTGCGGCACGTTGGCGTGGTCGAGCGGCACGGGATCGATGCTGAGGAACTCGTAGCCCTCGGCCTCACCGTGCGCGGCGCGGCGATGGTTGCGGATCACCCGCAGCATCGCGTCCGCGTTCTCGCCATATTCCGGGAAGGTGCCGAGCTCCGCCGCCATCTCGGCGGAGGTCGCGTAGGCCGTGCCCGTCATGATCGCGCTGAGCGCGCCGGCGAGCGCGCGGCCCTCCGCCGAATCGTAGGGCAGGCCCATGGTCATCAGGAGGCCGCCGATATTGGCGTAGCCGAGGCCGAGCGTCCGGTAGCGGTAGGACAGCTCGGCGATCTCCTTCGAGGGGAACTGCGCCATCATCACCGAGATCTCGAGCACCACCGTCCAGAGGCGGTTCAGGTGCTCGAAGGCGGCGACGTCGAAGTGCTTGGCCTCACGGTCGTACATCGTCAGCAGGTTCGCCGAGGCGAGATTGCAGGCGGTGTCGTCGAGGAACATGTACTCGGAGCACGGGTTCGAGGCCCGGATCCGCCCGCCCGCCGGGCAGGTGTGCCAGTCGTTCATCGTGGTGTTGAAGTGGAGTCCCGGGTCGGCCGAGGCCCAGGCCGCCTCGCCGATCCGCTCCCAGAGGTCGCGGGCCTTGAGCGTCTTCGTCACCTTGCCGGTGGTGCGGGCGGTGAGATTCCAGTCGCCGTCGGATTCCACGGCGCGCAGGAAGTCGTCGGTCAGCGAGACCGAGTTGTTCGAGTTCTGGCCCGAGACCGTGAGGTAGGCCTCCGAGTCCCAGTCGGTGTCGTAGATCGGGAACTCGATCCTGGTGAAGCCCTGCCGGGCGAACTGCATGACGCGCTTGATGTAGGCATCCGGCACCATCGCCCTGCGGGCGGCCTTCACCTCGCGCTTGAGAGCCGGGTTGCGCTCGGGGTCGAAGCAGGCATCCCCTTCCGCCTCGCACTGGGTGCAGGCCCGCATCACGGCCTGCAGGTGCTTCGAGACCACTTTGGAGCCCGTCACCAGCGCGGCGACCTTCTGCTCCTCCTTCACCTTCCAGTCGATGTACTGCTCGATATCGGGGTGGTCGATGTCGACGATCACCATCTTGGCCGCGCGCCGCGTCGTGCCGCCGGACTTGATGGCGCCGGCCGCGCGGTCGCCGATGCGCAGGAAGCTCATCAGGCCCGAGGACTTGCCGCCGCCGCCGAGCTTCTCGTTCTCGCCGCGCAGCATCGAGAAGTTCGAGCCGGTGCCCGAGCCGTACTTGAACAGGCGCGCCTCGCGGACCCACAGGTCCATGATGCCGCCCTCGTTGACGAGGTCGTCCTGCACCGACTGGATGAAGCAGGCATGCGGCTGCGGATGCTCGTAGGCGCTCGACGACCGCGTCAGCTCGCCCGTCCTCCAGTCGCAGTAATAGTGGCCCTGGCCCGGCCCATCGATGCCGTAGGCCCAGTGCAGGCCGGTGTTGAACCATTGCGGGGAGTTCGGCGCCACCATCTGCTGGGCCAGCATGAAGCGCAGCTCGTCGAGGAAGGCGCTCGCGTCCTCCTCGGACGAGAAGTAGCCGCCCTTCCAGCCCCAGTAGGTCCAGCAGCCGGCGAGGCGGTCGAAGACCTGGGTCGCCGAGATCTCGGAGCCGGTGCGCTCGTCCTCGGGCATCTCAGCGAGGGCCGCCTCGTCGGCCACCGAGCGCCACAGGAAGCTCGGGACGTCGTTCTCCTCGACCGTCCTGAGGCGCGCCGGCACGCCGGCCTTGCGGAAGTACTTCTGCGCCAGCACGTCGGCGGCGACCTGGCTCCAGCTCTCGGGCACGCTGATGCCCTCCAGCCGGAACACCACCGAGCCGTCGGGGTTGCGGATCTCGCTCAGGGCCTTGCGGAAGGGGATCGCCGCGTAGGGCGACTGGCCGGCCGTGGTGTAGCGCCGCTCGAACCGCATGAAACACACCTCTCCCGACGAGACGCGAGGTCTCGGCCTGCGACGCCGCGCAGGACGTATGCCCGATCACTGGGTGCCGACTCCGGCCGCATCATCGATGCGCTCCAGGCCGCAGAACATGACGATGACGCTTTCGACAGGGGCCCGAACCGCAGGGGCGGCCGCTCTCGAACCGTGACTCGAACATTAATGCCCGGTCCGTCGTCACGTCAATAACTGGTGTCCGGCGCGGGCGTTCCGCGCTAGATGTTGTGTTGGCGAACCAAAAGTTGTGGATATGTCCGGCACGCCGCTAAGTGCGCATGGGGCCGACGGGAATCCGCGCGGAAAATTTTTGCATCCACAGCGCGAGGCAGGGGGGCGCCGCCCCGGCCGGCCGCGAGGCCGCGAAACCGGGCCGGCGTGCCGGAAAAGCGACACCTGCGGTCGCCCCGCGACCCCAGATCCGGCTGGACTTGCCGGCATCGCGTCATCATAAACGCTCGCGCGCCGGGACCCGGATACGGCCTCGCGCGGACGAGACGAGAGGAAGCCGATGGCTCTCAAGGACACGCTGCTGCGTATCTTCACGTGGTGGAACGGGCAGACGATGTCGCTCGCCGTCTACACCGCGCGCAGCGGCCAGTTCGTCGGCAGCGACGAGTTCGGCAACAAGTACTACCGGGCGCAGGGGCCGCTGATCGATGCCTCCGTGGGGCCTGAGCGGCGCTGGGTGATCTACAACGGCTACGCCGACGCATCGAAGGTGCCGCCCGGCTGGCGCGGCTGGCTGTGCCACGCCGCCAACCTCGCCCCGAGCGAGGAGAGCTACACGCCGCGCGAGTGGCAGAAGCCCCATGTCGAGAACCTGACGGGCACCGAGGCCGCCTACCGGCCGAAGGGCTCGCAGCTCTCCTGGGGGCAGCGGCCGGCCGCGACCGGCGACTACGTGCCCTGGACGCCGGGGGAGTGAGGCGGGGCTGGCGCAAGCGTCGCCGCTCGCCCTTTTTCCACCACCGTTCGGGTATTGAAGGCCGGATGCGCCCGTTGCCCGCGCGCCGTCCATTCGAGAGGGGCGAGCCTTGAGCCGCATCACCGCACGAGTCTCGCGCGCCGCGCTCGGCCTTGCCGCGCTGAGCCTGTGCGCGCTTCCGGCCGCCGCCGACAAGATCAAGAACCCGACCGCCGTCTTCTCCGGCCTCGACAAGATCACCGGCCGCATCGTCTCCTTCGAGGTGTCGGTGGACGAGACCGTGCAGTTCGGCGCCCTGCAGCTCACCCCGCGCGTCTGCTACACCCGCCCGCCCACCGAGAGCGCCAAGACCACCGCCTTCCTCGAGGTCGACGAGGTGACGCTCGACAACAAGTACCGGCGCATCTTCACGGGCTGGATGTTCGCCGCGAGCCCCGGGTTGCACGCCATCGAGCACCCGATCTACGACGTCTGGCTCGTCGATTGTAAGGGCGGCACCGACATCACGGTGGAGGCCAAGGAGCAGGAGGACGTGCCCGCCATGGCCTCCAAGTCCGAGAAGCCGAAGCGCGGCGGGCGCGACCGCGACGCGACCCGCACCGCCCAGCAGGTGAACTCGGCGGGCCAGGTCG
Source organism: Methylobacterium nigriterrae (assembly GCF_037106235.1). Taxonomy (NCBI): domain Bacteria; kingdom Pseudomonadati; phylum Pseudomonadota; class Alphaproteobacteria; order Hyphomicrobiales; family Methylobacteriaceae; genus Methylobacterium; species Methylobacterium nigriterrae. Next base: position 12,799 of record NZ_JBAWTG010000036.1, read on the forward strand.
ATGTCGAGGCGCCGCGCGGCGTCCCCGTCCAGCCCCGGCAGAAGCCCTCGCGGAAATTCTTCCCGTCGAATGAGGGACCGGCGCCGGCCCCTGCGCCGCAGCAGCCGCAATCGATCTTCGACGCGATCTTCCGGTAGGGCAGCCTCCGCCCGGGCGGAACGTCAGGCGCCGAGCGCCGCCAGGGCCTCAGCTCCGCTCAGGGAAGGGGGCGAGGCGTCCCACTCGGCGTGCCCCGCGAGCGCCTCTGCGAGGCGCCGCTTGTAGACGTGCCTCGGCAATTCCTCGGCCCCGAACTGCGACAGGTGCTCGGTGACGAACTGCGTGTCGGCAAGCCGGTAGCCGCCTCGGCGCAGGCGGGCCATGAGGTGAACGAGCGCGACCTTCGAGGCGTCGCGCACCTCGTGGAACATGCTCTCCCCGAAGAACGCGGACCCGAGCGAGACGCCGTAGAGCCCGCCTACGAGGCGGCGCGAGCCTCCCGCATAGACCTCGATCGTGTGGACGTAGCCCCGGTCGAACAGGGCGCCGTAGAGCTCGCGGATGCGCGCGTTGATCCAGGTGCGCTCGCTGTCGCGGCGCGGGGCGGCGCAGCCCGAGATGATGCCGTCGAAATCGGTGTCGGTTCGGATCTCGAACGCGTCAGAGCGAACGGTGCGGGCGAGCCGCCTCGGCACCCGGAAGCCGTCGAGGGGCAGCACGCCGCGGGCGCGCGGCTCGACCCAGTACAGGGTCGGATCGCTCGCATCCTCCGCCATCGGGAAGATGCCCGCGGCATAGGCCTTCAGCAGGATCTCGGGGGTGATCTCTACGCGGGTGCCGTCGTGCATGACGGAAAGTCTGGCGCGGCGGACGCCGGAAGACCAGTGCCCTGCGCGCAGGAAAACGGCGGGACCGAAGTCCCGCCGTCGACGGACGCGGTCGGAGGAGAGGCTCAGAAAAGGGCCGGCCCGCCGGTGGTATTGCCGAGGTTCGGCACTGAGCGCTGCGTCTGCTCGGCATTGCCGCCCTTGGCCGAGCTCTCGAACACGGCCTCGCGGTTCGGCGCGTAGGCCGGAGCGCCGATCAAGCGGGCATCGTAGGAGACGACCGGCGTGCCGAGATAGCCATCGAAGCGCTGCAGCGGCTGGGCGAGGGCTGCGCCGGCGCCGAGCGTGGTGGCGAGGAGGGCGATGGTCAGAATGCGCATGATGGGCTTTCGGTCCTGTCTCGAGAGTCGACCGGGCGTCGGCGGAATGGACTGCGCCGTCCGCCCGAGTTGAGAGGAGAAGCTTTTTGCACTGCACCCGTTCCGGCCCTCACTGAGCCGGCAATCTGTCGCGTTCGGCGCCCTTGCAATCCTGCGCAGCTGACAGGCCGCGTGCGATCGGGCCGGATCGCCGGAACACGACAACCTACGAGCGAACATTCGGTCCGATTGCCGTTGAGAGGCTCAGATGCCAGCCCGAAATCAGGTGAGGATCGCGTGTGGCATCGCACGCAGCGCGGTCGTCGTGGCGGACCTGGAACGAAGAAGGCCGGCTCCGTGGGGAGCCGGCCTTCTGAGCAGGGGACCGGTGGGTCGAGGTCAGCGAGCGGTGCCGCCCGCGGTCATGCCGGTCTGCGGCACGGCTCGGGAGGGCCGGCCGACATCGTCGGCATCCTGAGCGAGCGCAGAAGAGGCGGCCGGCAGGCCGCCGGCGAGGATGAGCGTCACGGCGCGTAGGATAAATATCCTAGTCTCGTTCACGCTGCGGCGGCGACGGGCAAGCTCGGCGGCGGTTCCCTTGCGCCCCGTTCTCCCGCGGCCAGCGGGCCGGCGCGAGGCCGCTTCAGGCCTCCAGGCCTCCCTCGGCCAGGAAGCCCTCGAGCCAGTGGATGTCGTAGAGGCCGTTCTGGACGTCGGCATTGCGCACCAGCGTGCGGAACAGCGGCAGGGTCGTGTCGACCCCGTCGACGACGAACTCGTCCAGCGCCCGGCGCAGGCGCATCAGGCACTCGTTGCGGGTGCGGCCGTGCACGATCAGCTTGCCGATCAGCGAGTCGTAGTTCGGCGGGATGCGATAGCCCTGGAAGGCCGCGGAATCGACCCGCACGCCCAATCCCCCCGGCGGATGATAATAGGTGATGAGCCCGGGGGAGGGACGGAAGGTGGCGGGGTGCTCGGCATTGATCCGGCACTCGATGGCGTGGCCCTCGACCCGGATATCGTCCTGCGCCACCGAGAGCGGCCCGCCCGCGGCGACCCGGATCTGCTCGTTCACGAGGTCGATCCCGGTGATCATCTCGGTGACCGGATGTTCCACCTGGATGCGGGTGTTCATCTCGATGAAGTAGAACTGCCCGTCCTCGTACAGGAACTCGATCGTGCCGGCGCCGAGATAGCCGAGCTCCTGCATGGCCTTGGCACAGGTGCCGCCGATCGCGGCGCGCATCTCGGCGTTGAGCGCGGGCGAGCCGCCTTCCTCCCAGACCTTCTGATGGCGGCGCTGCAGCGAGCAGTCGCGCTCGGCGAGGTGCACCGCGCCGCCGCGCCCGTCGCCGAGGACCTGCACCTCGATGTGGCGCGGCTTCTCCAAGTATTTCTCGAGATAGACCGCGTCGTCCCCGAAGGCGGCCTTCGCCTCGGAGCGCGCCATGCCGATGGCCTGCTCCAGATCGGCCTCGGTGCGGGCAACCTTCATCCCGCGCCCGCCGCCACCGGACGCCGCCTTCACGAGCACGGGATAGCCAATCTCGGCCGCCACGCGCTTGGCCGCGTCCGCGTCCTCGACGCCGCCCTCGGAGCCCGGCACGCAGGGGATGCCGAGGCGCTTGGCGGTGCGCTTCGCCTCGATCTTGTCGCCCATCACCCGGATATGCTCGGCCTTCGGGCCGATGAACCCGATGTCGTGGTGGGCGAGCACCTCGGCGAAGCGCGCATTCTCCGAGAGGAAGCCGTAGCCGGGATGGACGGCATCCGCGCCCGTGATCTCGCAGGCCGCGATGATCGACGGGATGTTGAGGTAGCTGTCGCGGGCCGCGGGCGGACCGATGCAGACGCTCTCGTCGGCGAGCCGCACGTGCATGGCGTCGGCGTCGGCGGTCGAGTGCACCGCCACCGTGGCGATCCCGAGTTCCTTGGCAGCCCGCAGGATGCGCAGCGCGATCTCGCCGCGGTTGGCGATCAGGATCTTGTCGAACATGGCCGGCCGCCTACTCGATCACCAGCAGGGGCTCGCCGAACTCCACCGGCTGGCCGTCCTCTATGAAGATGGCGGTCACCGTTCCAGCGCGGGGGGCGACGATCTCGTTGAAGGTCTTCATGGCCTCGACGAGGAGCAGCTTCTCGCCGGCCGCCACCTGCGAGCCGATCTCGACGAACACCTTGGCCTCGGGGGAGGGGCGGCGATAGGCGGTGCCGACCATCGGCGAGAGCACGGCGCCGGGGTGGCTCGCGCCGGTCTTGCCCCGCTCGGCCCCCGGGCCGGGCGACGCGGCCGCGGCGGCCGGAGCCGCCACGGCCGTCGCCGGCGGGGGCGCGGCGACCTGCAGGCTCACCGGCTCCAGGCGGCGCACGACGCGGATGCGCAGGTCGCCCTTCTCGACCTCGATCTCGGTCAGGCCGGTCTCGGTGACGAGGTTGGCGAGTTCGCGCACGAGCTCGGGATCGATGGAATCGTGCTTGGGCATCGGCTCTAGTCTTCGGAGGCGGAGATCGGGGTGCGGGAGGCCATCAGATGCGCCAGCGCATCGAGGCCGAGGCGGTAGCTCCGCGGGCCGAATCCGGAGATGACGCCCGCGCAGACCGGGGCGATCAGGGATACGTGCCGGAAGGCTTCGCGGGCATGGACGTTCGACAGGTGCACCTCGACGGCGAGCGCGCCGCTGCCGCTGATCGCGTCGCGGAGCGCGACCGAGGTGTGGGTGTAGGCGGCCGCGTTGATCAGGATGCCGGCGCCGGCCAGTCCCGCCTCTTGGACGAAGCCCACGAGCTCGCCCTCGTGATTCGTCTGCCGGAATGTCAGGGCGACGTCGAGCGCCTCCGCCTGCACCCGCAGGTCGCATTCGATGGCGGCGAGCGTCGCAGTGCCGTAGATTCCGGGCTCGCGCCGACCCAGGAGGTTCAGGTTCGGCCCGTTGAGGACGTGGATCGGGATCATGGAACCGCGGGGTCAGGCGCCCGCGGCGGACGCGGGCACGGCAGGGGCCGGTCTTAGAGCATTTTCGCTCGAGGTTGCACCGGCTCAGCCCAAGAAAATGCGCGGCGGCCCCGGAAGCGCGGCGCTCAGCAACTCGCGTGGCCGCACTGGCGCACGTCCGAGATCGTCTTGCGGATCGGCTCGACGCCGACGGCGCCCGGGATGATCTCGTCGCCGATGATGAAGGCCGGCGTGCCCGACAGGCCGAGCTTGTCGCCGAGACCCCGGTTCTCGGCGAGCGCCGCCTTCACCTCGGGGCCCTGCGCGTCCTTCTGGAGCTTGGCGGTGTCGAGGCCCATGTCCTTGGCGACCTGGATCGCCTTGGCGCCGTTCACGCGGCCCTTGGATTCGAGCAGCTTCTGGTGAAACTCGAACAGCCTGTCACCCTTGACCTGCTGCTTGACGGCCAGGGCGATCTGGCTGGCTTCCAGCGATTCCGGGCCGAGGACGGGGAAGTCCTTGATGACGACGCGCAGCTTCGAATCGCCCTTGATGAGCGCCTGGACATCGCCGAGCGCCTTGCGGCAATAGCCGCAATTGTAGTCGAAGAACTCGACCATCGTGACGTCGCCGTTCGGGTTGCCGGCCACGACGTCGTGCGGGCTGCTGAGGAGCGCCTCGCGGGACTCCTTGAGGGCGGCGGCCTGGGCGAGACGCTGCGTCTCCAATTGGCGCTTCTCGCCCTCGGCGATGGCCTCCTGCAGCACCTCCGGATTCCTGATCAGGTAATCCTTGATGATCGCCTCGATCCCCTGACGCTGCGCATCCGTGAAGGGCGCGGCTGCCGGCGCCGCTGGCGCCGTCTGCGCGAGGGCGGCCCCGCTGCCGAGCGCAAGGGCGAGGGCCAGGATCGAGATGGTACGGGAGAGGGGCATACGTCCTCGCGGATCGCGGCGGCCGGGAGCGGCCGCTGCGCTTGAAGGGTCGGTAGCCGCCGGGTTAGGCGTTTTCGCGGCGCCCGGTCAAATCGCGCGCGATCGCGTGAGTCCGTGCCGGCCCGAGTTGAGACCCGAGGGGGCAGGGGTTAACAGGGGCGCCTCGATCCGTCCCATCCGATCCCGCCGCTGCCGCGCGCCCGCGGCCGACCCGCGAAGCCCCGATGCCGATCGCCGTATCACGCCGTGCCGAAGCCGTCGCGCCCTTCCTGGCCATGGACGTGATGACGGCGGCCGCCGCCCGCGAGCGGAGCGGTGCGGGCGTGGTGCACATGGAGGTCGGTCAGCCTTCGGCGTCCGCGCCGCGCGTCGTGATCGAGGCGGCGCGCCGGGCCCTCGACGCCGGACGCGTCCCCTACACGGAGGCGCTGGGCCTGCCCGCCTTGCGCGAGCGCATCGCGCGCCATTACCGCGACCGCTACGGCGTTTCCCTGCCGCCGGAGCGGGTCGTGGTGACGACCGGCTCCTCGGCCGGCTTCATCCTGGCCTTCATGAGCCTGTTCGATGCGGGCGCCCGCGTCGCGGTGCCACAGCCCGGCTATCCGGCCTACCGCAGCATCCTGGCGGCGCTCGACCTCGTGCCGGCCCCGATGGTCCTGCGCGACGAGGATCGCTACGCACCGACCGCGCGATCCCTGCGCGCGGCGCACGCCGCGCAGCCGCTCTCCGGCGTGCTGGTGATGAGCCCGGCCAACCCCTCGGGCACCGTGATCACGCCGGATCGCCTCGCCGGCCTCTGCGCGGCCGCCAGCGGCCTCGGCCTGCCGTTCGTCTCGGACGAGATCTATCACGGGCTCGCCTACGGCGTGCCGACCGCGACCGCGCTCCAGTTCGACCCGGACGCGATCGTGATCAACTCGTTCTCGAAGTACCATTGCATGACGGGCTGGCGCATCGGCTGGATGGTGGTGCCGGGGAACCTCGTCCGCGCGATCGAGCGGCTTGCCCAGAACCTCTACATCTCGGCGCCGTACCTCTCGCAGGTGGCGGCGCTGGCGGCCTTCGAGGCCGGTGAGGAACTCGATGCCGTCCGCGACGGCTACGCGCGCAACCGCGCCATCCTGCTCGACGCCTTCCCGGGCCTCGGCCTCGGCCGCGTGCACCCGGCCGACGGCGCCTTCTACCTCTACGCGGACGTCGCCGGTCTCACGAACGACGCCGCCGCCTTCTGCCGCCGCATGCTCGACGAGGCGGGCGTCGCCGCGACGCCCGGCCTCGACTTCGACCCGCAGGAGGGCGGACACCATGTCCGCTTCTCCTTCGCCGGGTCGGAGGCCGATTGCCTGGAGGCCGTGGCGCGCCTGCGCGGCTGGCTGAGGCGGTAGCGCCGTCTCGTCAGGCCGCCCGGGCCGCCGCCCGCGCCGCTTCGGCGGCGACAGCGGCCTCGGCGAGCTTCGCCTCGAACTCCCGGAAGTTCTGCGCCGCGGAATCCCAGTTGGCGGCGCGCACGTCTGCGGTCATCCCGCCGGCGTGACCGCGGGCGGCGTCGAGGGCGCGCTGCACGGCAGGCGGCAGGGGCATGTCCTGACCGATGCAGGTTGCCGCTGTCTCGTCCGCGGGCTTCAGCCCGACTAGGACCGAGGCGAGGCGGCGCCGCCAGGCCGCGCAATCGGCCGGAAGCCGGGCGAGGCGCACGCCCACGTCGTCCTGGCTATCACCGCTCAGCATGCGCCGGCTCATGTCCTCGAGATCGACGAGGCGGCCGATCGCGTCCGCGATCTCGCCGCGCGACTTCTCGGTCCCGGTCGCGATGCGGGTGACGTTCGAGGAGATCTCGCTGGTGGCGAGGATCTGCTGCTCCATCACCTCGGCCATGGCGCGCATCTCGGCGGCGGCGGAAGCCACCGAGGCGCTCTCGGCCTCCACCCGCGCATTGGCGCGGGCCATCACGTCGGAGCCCGCCGCGACCGCGGCGCGGCTCTGATCGACCGCCGACTGCATGGCGGAGAGCTCGTTCTGAAGCGTGGACAGGCGCGCGCGGATCTCCTCGGTCGCCTTGGCGGTCTGCGCCGAGAGCGCCTTCACCTCGCCCGCAACCACCGCGAAGCCGCGCCCCGCCTCTCCGGCCCGAGCAGCCTCGATGGTCGCATTCAGCGCCAGAAGGTTGGTCTGCGCCGAGATCGCCGCGATAGCGGTCGCCATCTCCTCGATCCGGCGCGCGGCGGAGGCGAAACCGTCGAGGCAACCGCCGATCTCGGCCGTGCGGGCCTCGATGAGCTGCATCCGCTCGCCCGCCTGGCGCATGTCATGGGCGCACTCGACGATGCCGGCGCGCGCGCGCTCGGCCGTCTCGGCGGAGGTCTGGGAGCGGGCCGCGATCTCGGTCGTCGAGGCGGCGACCTCCTCGCTCGCGGCCGCGATCAGGCGCGCCTGATCGGCAACCTGGGCGGCGTCGTGGGTGATCCAGCCGATCGAGGTCCCGGCTTCGGACGCTGCGGCGGACAGGTCCGCTTGGCGGCGAAGCGCGTCGAGATCGATGGCGGGAGCGGAGGATGCCGGCTCGACCAACGCAACGGCGGGGGCGGATGCCGCGGGCGCCAGATCCGGTGCGGCCTGTTCCGCGGGGTCGGATCTGCGGAAGAAAGTCAGCATCGGGGAAGGCATCCTCAGAATCGAATGCCGTATATTGGCCCGCGAATGTTCAAGTGACGGTTAATTACGCGGACAACGATGTGCGCGGGACGCGTCACGCCGGGTCAGAGTCCGGCGCTCAAAGGCTTTCGCAATCAGTGTGTTGCAGCGGATGCTGGCGCCCTGGCGAAACGTCAATGTTTCGCCAGGGTCAGCACGTCGCGATCGAGAATGAGCAGTTCTGCGCCATTCCTGCCGATCGTCGAGCCCGGAACCGTCCGGACCTCAGTCGCCCGTGAGGGCGGCCTTGGTGCGCGACCACCAGCCGGCGCGCTTCGGACGATCGGGATCGGAGGGCGGCGTGAGCACGACAGCCACCGGCTCGGCGGGCGGTGCCGCCGGTTCGGCGACCGGACCATCGCTGCCCGGAGTCGCTGCCGGCTCGCCGGCGTTCCCGGCAACCGGCAGATCCACCGCGGTCTCGGCGGGGCTCTCGCCGGCAGCATCGGCGTGCGGGGCCTCCTCGATTGTCGCGAGCGTCTCGGCGCTCACGGGCTCCTCGGCCGGCAGACTTGCGGCGCTCACGGCTTCGTCGGTCCTGTCCGCCGTCTCGGCGGCATCCCGATCCTCGCGAGCGCGACCCTCGGAGCGGCCGCGGCCACCGCGGCGCCCGCGACGGCGGCGGCGCCCGCCCTCGTCCTCGGAGGCGGGCGGCGCCTCGGCAGCCGCCTCGCCGACGCTCTCGTCGCCGGATGCCTCGTTCGGGATCGCGGCCTCAGCCTCGCCCTCGCCCTCGTCCTCCTGGGTCTCGGCGTCGACGGAATGCTCGTCCTCGCCGCCCTCGGAGCGGCCGCCACGACGGCGGCGGCGGCGACGGCGGCGGCGCTGGCCGTCACCTTCCTCGCGCGCTTCCGCGCGGGCCTCGCCCTCCTCGGGCTCGCCCTCCTCGGCGCCACCCTCGGCAGCGCCCTCGGCGAGTTCCTCCTCCTCGATCTCGTCCTCGACCTCCATCGCGGGCGAGATCGCCACGGCGCGGATGCCCGTCACGGGCCCCTCGGCGCGCTGGGCCGGCTCTCCGCGATCGAGCTGGAAGGCCGTGGTGGCGGCAAGCCGCTCGTCCGCCGCGATCGTCACGCTGACGCCGAAGCGCACCTCGAGCTCGCGCAGGTGCGCTCGCTTCTGGTTGAGGATGTACAGGGCGACCTCGGTCCGGGTGCGCAGCACGAGGTTGTGGGTCGCCGCCTTGAGCAACGCCTCCTCGATCGAGCGCAGGATATGCAGCGCCACCGACGAGGTCGCGCGCACGAAGCCCGAGCCGCCGCAATGGACGCAGGGGATCGACGAGGATTCGAGCACGCCCGTGCGGATGCGCTGGCGGCTCATTTCGAGGAGCCCGAAGGGCGAGATCCGGCCGACCTGGATCCGGGCGCGGTCGTTCTTCAGGCACTCGTTGAGCTTCTTCTCGACGGCGCGGTTGTTGCGCTTCTCCTCCATGTCGATGAAGTCGATCACGATCAGGCCGGCGAGATCCCGCAGGCGAAGCTGGCGCGAGACCTCCTCAGCGGCCTCCAGGTTCGTCTTCAGCGCCGTGTCCTCGATGTCGTGCTCGCGGGTGGCCCGTCCCGAGTTCACATCGATCGAGACCAAGGCCTCGGTCGGGTTGATCACGAGGTAGCCGCCCGACTTCAGCGAGACGTGGGTCGAGAACATCGCGTCGAGCTGCTGCTCGACGCCGTAGCGGGCGAAGATCGGTGTCGGGTCCCGGTAGGGCTTCACGACCTTGGACTGCGTCGGCATCAGCATCCGCATGAAGTCCTTGGCCTCGCGGTAGGCGTCCTCGCCCGAGACCAGAACCTCCTCGAGGTCCTTGTTGTAGAGGTCGCGGATGGCGCGCTTGATCAGCGAGCCCTCCTCGTAGACCAGGGACGGCGCGGTCGAGGACAGGGTCAGCTCGCGCACGCTCTCCCAGAGACGCATGAGATACTCGAAGTCGCGCTTGATCTCGGGCTTGGTGCGGGACGCTCCGGCCGTGCGCAGGATGACGCCCATCCCATCCGGCACCTCGAGGTCCTGCGCCACTTCCTTGAGGCGCTTGCGGTCGGCCGCGCTGGTGATCTTGCGCGAGATGCCGCCGCCGCGGCCGGTGTTCGGCATCAGCACCGAGTAGCGGCCGGCGAGCGACAGGTAGGTGGTGAGCGCCGCGCCCTTGGTGCCGCGCTCTTCCTTGACGACCTGCACGAGGATGATCTGGCGGCGCTTGATCACCTCCTGGATCTTGTAGTGGCGGCGGTAGGTGCGGGGCCGCTCGGGGATCTCGGCCAGGGCATCGCCGTTGCCGCCGACCTGGGCGATCTTCGGCTCCGCGTCGGGATCGTCGCCATCCTCGGAATCCTCGTCCTCGTCGTCGGAATCGTCCTCGTCTTCGTCCGGGTCCTCGTCGTCTTCGGGGGCTTCGACGTCGGGCGGCAGGTCTCGCGCCTCGACGGCAGCCTCTGAGGCGCTCGCCTCGCCGGACGGCCCCTCGGAGGATGCGGCGGGTTCGGCAGCCGGTTCGGGATGCTCCTCGGCGTCGGCCTCGGGCGAGCCCGCGCTCCGCGCCTCGGCAGCCTCTCCGGCCACGGGCATCTCGGGGACCGCTTCCGCGGAACCGGCCTCGAGCGCGGATTCCGGCAGGTCGGCGGAGGCGTCGCCGCCCGGCACGACCGCGAATTCCGCATCCCCATCCGGCGCGCCGGTCTCGGAGCCCTCGGAATCTTCCGTGCTCACGGTCTCGGCGTTGCGGGCCGATGCCGCCTCGGCACGGCGGCCGCGCGAGCGGCGGGACGTGCGGCGGCGCTCCTCGCGCTCGCGGTGCTCCTCGGCGTCGCGCGCCTCGTCCTCGAGCAGCGCCTGCCGGTCGGCGAGGGGGATCTGGTAATAGTCGGGATGGATCTCGTTAAAGGCGAGGAAGCCGTGGCGGTTGCCGCCGTACTCGACGAAGGCCGCCTGGAGCGAGGGCTCCACGCGGGTGACCTTGGCGAGATAGATGTTGCCGCGAAGCTGGCGCCGGTTGGCGGCCTCGAAGTCGAATTCCTCGACCCTAGACCCGTGGACCGTGACGACCCGGGTCTCCTCCGGGTGCATCGCATCGATGAGCATCTTGTTGTTGGCCATGACGAACTTTCGACATGGCGGCCGACGTCGCACACCTCGGGCCTAGCCGTCCCGGCGGAGCCTTTCCCGGCCCGCGGGCCATCCTGGGAAACGCTCTTGGCGGCCTCGTCACCGGGGCCGTGGGGGCTGTTGGGAAGGGATTGCCGTCAACCGCCGCTTGGCGCCGAAGATCGGCGCGCCTGGGGTTGAACCTGGCCAGGGGGAAGGACGAACCGGCGCGACGCGGACCGCGCGCGCTTGCGGCACGAGCAACGGCAACCGATGCTGTGCGTCCGCCCATCCCTTTCCTGACCTCACGAAGACATCTCGACCGGACGGGCCGGCCGCGAATTCCAAAACGGGTGTGGCGAGGACTGTTCCGCCACGCTTTCCGACACCTGCCCGGCCTTGAGAGGCATCCGACGATCGCTGCTGAGAACCGACTGCGACGGCACGCCAGAGATTGAGGGCTCCGGCGCGCCCGCGGGCCGCGAAGTGGACCGACGGGACCGGGAAGGGGTCGCTATCATTACAGATCGTCGCAGGGATTTGGCAAGGGCGACGATCGTGACAGGGCGACGATCGTGACAGGGCGCCTTTCGTGGCGACGATGGCGGTCGCGCCTCCGGGCGCGAGCGAACCCCGCGGCGACGCGGACCGGACAGGCGTGGGGGCCGGGCCCGCGGATTCGGTTCGAACGGGAGGGCCCTGCGGCTCAATCTGCCAACGCGTTCGTGACCGCTCCGCGAGGCGGGATGGGGCGACGCGGCTCCGGCGCGCCGCCGCGGCCGCTCCGTTCCATCGCGCGCCGGCCGATCGAGCCCGTCGTGTCGACGTCGTAGAGGCCCGGCGAAGCCGTGTAGCCGAGGGAGGCTGCGGCACCGCCGGCGCCGCCGAGATCGTGCCGGACCTGCGCCTCGGCCGAGGTGGCCGCGAAGCTCAGGGCGAGTAGAGCCATAGTCGATGTAAGGCGAGTGTTCATGACCAGATCCGTTCGTCCGTGCGCGGTCTCCGTTCGTCTTGCGGGGGCCATGTAGCTCGGGGTCGTGGCTGATCTAGGCAGCGGCGCCAGACGTCGGCGTGCGTTTCGTCACCGGTCCGGATCAAGGTTGGGCCGGCGGGTTGCTTGGCGTCAACTGCCGCCCCGTCCATGCCGGCCTGGGCGGCGAAGGTCGTGATGGCCATCCGATCCTGCCGCGGGTACGGATTCACGCCTCTGCACTGGTACGGAGCCGACATAGGATCTTTCGGCCTCATTAATGCCCTCAAAGGCGGTGCAGCCCTGCGCTCAGGCGTATTGTCGGCGGTCCGCCCGTCAGGCTTGCGGGCCGATTGCCCGCATCCACCCTGACGGCGCGGACCGCCCTGTCCGGCAGTCTCGACCATGAACGCACTCGCCCATGTCCTGGTCTGGTCCGGCGTGCTCGGCTTCATCGGCATGGTCGGCTACGCGTCGAAGGGCGGAGCCGCCTGGATGGTGATCGCGCTGGTCCTGGCCGGGATCGCGCTCCTGATCCGCTGGCGATGATCCGCGGGCCGCAGGATCATGTGCACGAGAGCGTTGTGAGGGGCTTTCGGGCTCGGACCGTCGAGACGGGATATTAATCATTCTCCGGCAAGACTGTCGTGCCTGATCGGGGTTTATTCATGCTCTTGCGCTTTTCCGCGACGAAAACACAGAAGACGCCCCAGCCGATCAATGGTATCGAAGATCTTGTCCTGCGCATCAGGCAGCTGATCCGCCATCGCGGCTACGACCGCGACAAGATCGTCAGCGCGATGCTCAAGCGCTACCTGCCCAGTTCGGGCGGGCCGGGATGGACGGGCGAGACGGCCTTGCGCCAGAGCCTGACCAAGGCGCAGCTCGACCAGAAGTCGATTGATCACCTCGTCGCGAATGTCTCGGGCGAGATCCAGATGGCGCACGAGCGGCTCGCCGGCTGAGACGGCCGGCTCGCTGGTCTCAAGCCTCGATCGGGCTCGATGAGCCCCACGATCAGGCCGAACACGGTCGTCTCGCCGCAGCCGCTCGGGCCGATGATGCCGGCGAAGCCGCGCACGCCGAGGCCGGACCGGCCTTCCCGAGGAATGGCTCGCGGATGGCGCGGACCGGGTCGGACCTCTGGCGCCGTCGCGTGGCCGCCGATGGCGGACGGACCCTGGCAAGCTGCGGACCAAACTGCGTACAAGACACCGCCCGGCCATGCCCGCACAGGCCGGCGGTCCCGAGGCCGTTCCGGCATTTCAGTGGCCACGTGAGTCCGCGGTTAGGCTCTTGCCACATGCCTCTTGCCGAGGCGGCCGGCACGGCACGCGCATCGTGCCGGGACGCGAGGATGAAAGGACGGCGATGAACACCACGACGCACAACCTGCGAGTGGACGGCTCCAGGCTCTGGTCGACGATCATGGAGACGGCGGCGTTCGGGGCGACGCCGGCGGGCGGCCTCAACCGTCTGACTCTCTCGGCGGAGGATGGGCGGGTGCGCGACTGGTTCCGCGACGCCTGCGAGGCGGCCGGTCTCGAGGTCGGCGTCGACGCGCTCGGAACGCAATTCGCGCTGCGCAAGGGACGCGACACGAGCCGGGCGCCGGTTGCCTGCGGCTCGCACCTCGACACGCAGCCGACCGGCGGGCGCTTCGACGGAATCCTCGGCACGCTCGCCGGCCTCGAGGTGATGCGCGCCCTGAACGATGCCGGCATCGAGACTGAGGCACCGCTCCTCCTCGTCAACTGGACGAACGAGGAGGGCTCCCGCTTCGCTCCCGCCATGATGGCCTCGGCGGCCTATGCGGGCGAGTTCACCGCCGAGGACATCCTGTCCCGCCGCGACGCCGCCGGGATCAGCGTGGCGGAGGCCCTCGACGCCATCGGCTATCGGGGGGACGAGCCGGTGGGCACGCGCAGGATCGGCCGCTTCGTCGAGCTTCACATCGAGCAGGGCCCGATCCTGGAGGCGGAGAACACGACGATCGGCGTCGTCGAGGGCGGGCAGGGGATCGCGTGGTTCGACGGCACGATCACGGGCTTCGAGAGCCACGCCGGCACCACCCCGATGCCGCGCCGGCGCGACGCGCTGCTCGGGCTCGCCGAGATCGCGCTCGGCGCCGAGGCGATCGCCAGGGCGTACTGGCCGAGCGCCGTCGCGACGGTCGGCGAGGCGGTGATCGGCGCGCCCTCGCGCAATGTGGTGCCCGGGCAGGTTCGCTTCACCCTCGATCTGCGCGATCCGAAATCCGAGACCCTCGACGCGGCCGAGGCCGCGTTGCGGGAGCGGATCGCCGAGATCGCGGCACGCCGCAACCTCGCGGTCGAGCTGACGCGGATCTGGCGCAAGGAGCCGGTACCCTTCGATCCCGCGATCGTCGCGTCCGTGCAGGGCGCTGCGGAGGCGCTCGGCCTGTCGCACCGACGCATGGTCTCGGGCGCGGGGCACGATGCCTGCAACCTCGCGGCCCGGGTGCCCACCGCCATGATCTTCGTGCCCTGCCGCGACGGCGTCAGCCACAACGAGTCGGAATCGGCGACCCAGGGCGACTGCACGGCGGGCGCGAACGTCCTGCTGCATACTCTGCTGGCGCTCGCGAACGCGCCGGCCTAACCTCGGGCAGCGCCCGTCCGCGGGACCGCCGGCCGCTCGGGCCGACCCCGCGGAGACCCGCACCCGGCCGCGCCGATCTCGGCGTCGGCACACGCAAAGGATGCATCAACTCCGGGCACCCCTGCCCGAGCGAGGCCCAACGGATGCCGACCCCCGCCAGCCTGATCGCCTTCGCGCTGATCTCCCTCGGCATGGTGCTGACGCCCGGCCCGAACATGATCTATCTCGTCTCACGCTCGATCGCGCAGGGGCGGATGGCGGGGCTGATCTCGCTCGGCGGCGTGGCGCTCGGCTTCGTGTTCTACATGCTGTGCGCGGCCTTCGGCATCACGGCGCTGCTGCTCGCCGTTCCCTTCGCCTACGACGCCCTGCGCTTCGGGGGCGCGCTCTACCTGCTCTACCTGGCCTGGCAGGCCGTGCGGCCCGGCGGGCGCACGCCGTTCCAGGTCCGGGACTTGGCCCCCGACGGCCCGCGCCGGCTCTTCGCGATGGGGTTCGTGACAAACCTCCTCAACCCCAAGATCGCCGTCATGTACCTGTCCCTGCTGCCGCAATTCATCAGCCCGGACCGGGGCAGCGTGCTCGGCCAGTCCCTGCTGCTCGGCGCGACGCAGATCCTGATCAGCGTCAGCGTCAACGCCGTCCTGGCGATCCTGGCGGGCTCGATCGCGGCGTTCCTCGCCGGGCGCCCGTCCTGGCTGGTGCTGCAGCGCTGGCTGATGGGCACGGTGCTCGCCGGCCTCGCACTCCGCATGGCGACCGAGGCGCGGCGCTAGGGCGGCCGAACCGACCGGGCGCAGCGGCATCGGCCGGGCGATCCCGACGCAGGTTAATGCGGTAGCCGGGCGCGCTTCCGATACTCGCGGCCCCGCCGGCCCGGCATCCGGTCGCATCAGGGTGCCAGGACGATGCCGGACGTTTCCTGCGACGCGGCCGCGTTCCCCCTCGCGGCCGGCATCCTGTTCGGCCTCGGCCTTGGCGGGTTCTTCGACGGCATCGTGCTGCATCAGGTCCTACAATGGCACCACATGGTGAGCAGCTGGGAGGTGCCGGACACCGTCGAGGCTCTGCGCGTCAACACGCTCTGGGACGGGCTCTTCCACGCCTCGACCTACCTGTTCGTGGTCGCCGGCCTCGTGCTGTTATGGCGGGCCACCCACCGCGGCCACCTGCGCTGGTCGGGCCGCCGGATGATCGGCGCGCTTCTCGTCGGCTGGGGCCTGTTCAACCTCGTCGAGGGCGTCGTCGACCACGAGATCCTCGGCGTGCATCACGTCAACGAGCGGGCACCCCGGGACGATTGGGTCTACTGGGATCTCGGCTTCCTTGCCTGGGGCGCCGTCATGGTGCTCGGCGGGCTGTGGCTGCTGCGCAGGACCCGCGGCGGGTCGCCTCTCCCGTCCGGGAAAGGTCGAGTCCGCGGAACGCGGACCGGGTGAGGCGGCGTCACCCGGGAATGCGACCGGCCGTCCCGGGCAGTCCCGGGACGGGCTCGGGACGATCCGTCTAGGGGCGTGCCGCGCTCAGTGCGCCCGGCCGGTTGGCCCGCGCCTGACGCCACTTCAGGTAGGCCTGATAGACGCGCTCCTTGTCGGCGGCGCCGCCCGGAGGCTGCTCGTCGAGGAAGCGTTCCAGCTCGGCGGCCGAGGCCACGTCCTGGCCGCGGTTCGCGTCGAGCCAGTCCTGGGCGGGGCGGAAGCGGGTCCAGCCTGGCACCGTCGCCGCGAGATTGACCTCCCGCCATTTCGGGTGGCGCTGGGGCGCCAGGAACTTGTCGTACTGGGTGAAGAAGGCCTCCACGAAGCGGGCGAGCTTGTTGTAGCGCTCCGATCCCTTCGGATGGTTGTAGACGCCGAGGATCGTGCCGACCGCCAGCGTCTCGATCGGCTCGCTCCCCTTCACGAGCTTCGGGTAGTCGGTGCTCGTCAGGGTCGCGGGCACGTAGGCCTCACTGAGCGTATCCGGGTAGGGCGTCTTCACGAGGTGGAAGCGGTCGCCCGGATCGAACCCGGCGACGACCGAGACGGGCTTGGCCGCCACCGAGACCACTGCTTCGACCTCGCCCTTGCGCAGCATCTCGAAGGCGGTCGGCTGGTCGACGTTGACGGCCTCGACGGCGATGCCGAGCCCCCGGAACATCGCTCGCCCGCTGTAATCCGTGCCGCTCCCCTTCACGTCGAAGGTGACGCGCTTGCCGGCGAGCTGGCGCACGTCGTCGATCGACTTCGGCCCGATCACGTGAAGCTCGTCGTTGAACAGCTTGGCGACGTAGTGGATGCGCTGCTCGACATCCTTCAGGCGCTTGTCCTGGCGGAGCTGATCGAGGGTGTCCGTGCGCACGAAGCCGAGGTCCACGCCCTTGAGGAACCGGATGTCGTAGGCGTTCTCGCCGGCCCCCTTGCCGAGGATGGGCAGGATGCGCAGCTTGTCGCCGTCGTCGAGGACGAAGGCGAGGTCGGCCCCGATCCGGAAGTAGGTGCCTCCGGGCGTGCCGGTGATCACCGAGACCGTGTTGGCGTTCATGCGCTCGCTCAGCGCCGATTCCGTTCCCGCGGGCTCCGGTTCGGGTGGCTTGACGCGGGCGGGCGGCGTCGGTTCGCGGGCGGCTTCCCGGGCCATGGCGCCTGCGCCTCCGAAGAGGACCAGCAGGCCGGCCAGGGCGGGGATCGTGGCGCGCTTCAGCATCATCCGGGTCCTCCGTGTTCTCATGGCATCGCGTCGTCGTGGGAGCGCCTCTCGTGACATCCCGTTCAGCGCACGGCCTCGGCCAGCGCCCGCGCATCGCGGAAACCGTCCTGCGCCGCCTTCGCGTAGAGGGCGCGGGCGCGATCCGGGTCCGGCTTCAGGCCCTGGACGTTCCAGCTGCGCAGCATCCGCGGATCGCAGGTCTGCGCGAGCAGGAAGGTCGCCTGCGGATTGCCGCGGCTCGCCGCGCGCTCGAGAATGAGCCGCGCGCCGCTGATGTCGCCGAGCTTGATCAGGCGCTCCGCCCGCGCGACGAGGGCCTTGGCGTCGGGCTCCGGGGCGCTCGGCGCGGCCGCCGCCTCGGCGGGAGGCGGAGCCGCGGGGGTCGGCGCGGGCGGCGGTGCCGCGGCCGGCTTGACGGGAGCGGCGGGCTTCGCTGCCGGAGCGGGTCCCCGCGCGGTCTCGGGCACGCGCTCCTGCACCGGTATCGCCGGGGGCTGCGCAATGAAGACCTCGGTGACCGGCGAGGCGGCATCCGGCCGGGCCGGGGCGATCTGCGCGGTCTCGATCGGCTTCACCGGGGCCTGCGCAACGGGGACCGGCGCCGGGGCGTCGCGCTCCGCGCCGCGCCGGGCCCGGGCTTCCGCGGGACCGCCGGACCGGATCGATGCGGGTGCGGGCTCCGGCGCTGCGGGCGCATCGGGTCTTGGAGCGGACTTCGCCCCCCGCTTCGGCGCGGGCTTGGCTGCCGCTTCGGCAACGGCCGGGTCCACTTGGGCCGCGTTGAGGACGAAGGTCGAGCGCGTCAGGTGCAGCGGGTCGCCGTTGTCCGGCCGGGACACGGCAACGACCGCCAGCGTGTAGGTGCCGGCCTCCTCCGTCGGCAGCGTGATCGAGAGCTCGGGCAGGTTCCAGTTCGTGACATCGACGACGGACTTCTCGTCCCCCACCATCACCTCGTGGGATGCATCGGCGAGGCGGGCGCCCTTGGGGATGCCGAGGAGGTAGGTGGTCGGGGCGGGCTTGCCGGGGACGTTCTGCACGGCAACCGCCAGAGGAATGGCGGCGCCCGGGAGACCTGAGACGTCCTGCGCGGTGACGAGGGAGGATTGCGGGGGGGCTGCCTCGTCCGCATCGGCGCTCGCCAGGCGCGTCGCGTGCCCGGCAGCCAGGACGCCCGTCGGCAGCGGCGCGAGGATGGCGAGGCACCCGGCGAGGATCGGGAGCGAGGCGCGAAGGCCCCGGAGGTGTTCAGTGCGGCTGAAACACGGCATCGGCGCTCCTCCGGACATGGCAGGGAGCACGACCGACTCCCGAACGGTCCTGCTCCCTCAGTCGGGGAATGGGCGCGATCGGGCCTTTGCATTGAGCAGGTTCGCCTTCCTCATCGGGATTAGCCGGTTCGGAAATTTCGGCTTAGCGCGGGGCGCGGCGGTCCCGGGGCGCCGCTGCGCGCAACCGGTGCGTTCAGGCGTCCCGCCACGCCGAGAAGCTCGCGGCCTGACCCCTGACGATGCCGGCGCGATCGACCAGTTGCCAGACGACGCCGTCCTCGATCCAGAAGCGGCGGCCGGACTTCGCCACCCGCAGGCCCCGGTAACCCGTCGCGAACCCCTCGCGCGCGACCGCGTCGAGGAGCGCCTGCCGCCCGGCCCGGTCCGGAGCCTCCGCCGAGAGGCGCGAGGGCAGGCCGATGAGCTCCGCCCGGTCGTACTCGAAGCGGGCCTGTGCCGTGCGGTTGGCGTAGATGAAGCGGGGGTCGGCCGCGGCATCGTGGGCGAGCACCGCGAAGGGCGCTTGCCCGTAGAGCCAGGCCGCGTCGCGCCCTGGCGGGACGAGGCGGCGTCCCACCAGCCGTTCGTGGCTCTCCGTGAGGAGCGCGAAGAAGTCCGGGTCGGTCGAGAGGTCCGCGGCGCCCGGCATGGTCACGCGGCGAGATAGGCTTTCAGGTTGCGGCGGATGCGCTCGAGCGGCGCCTCGTCTCCCGCGGGCCAGGCGAAGGGCTCTCCCGTGATCGTCTCGAAGGCCCGGATGTAGACGGAGGCGGTCTCGGTCACGACCTCGGGCGGGATCTCGGGGATCGGGTCCCGGTAGGGGTCGCAGCGCGCGGCCACCCAGTTGCGCACGAAGTCCTTGTCGAAGCTCTCCGGTGCCGCTCCTTGCGCGAAGCGGGACTCGTAGCTCCCGGCAAACCAGTAGCGGCTGCTGTCCGGTGTGTGGATCTCGTCCGCGAGCACGATCCGCCCCGCCGGGTCGGTGCCGAACTCGTATTTGGTGTCGGCGAGAATGAGGCCCCGCTCGGCCGCGCGCTGCTGGCCGCGGGCGAACAGGGCGAGCGCCGTTCGGGAGACCTCCCGCCACTGCTCGGGCGTGAGCAGGCCCTGCGCCAGGATCGCGTCGGCGGTCAGCGGCTCGTCGTGGCCGCCCTCGGCCGCCTTGGTGGTGGGCGTGATGATGGGCTCACCCAGCCGCTCGTTCGGGCGAAGGCCCTCGGGCAGGCGATGGCCGTACATCACGCGGGCGCCGGCCTTGTACTGCGTCAGGATCGAGGTCGCGGTGGTGCCGGCGAGGTAGCCGCGCACCACGATCTCGACCGGCAGGATGCTGAGCCGCTGGCCGACCACGACGTTCGGGTCCGGATAGGCGATGACGTGGTTCGGGCAGATGTCGCGCGTCTCCTCGAACCAGTAGCGAGCGGTCTGGGTCAGCACCTGCCCCTTGAAGGGGATCACCGCGAGGATCCGGTCGAAGGCACTCAGCCGGTCGCTGCTGATGAGGATGCGGCGGCCGTCGGGCAGGTCGTAATTGTCCCGGACCTTGCCGCGGTAATGGTTCGGCAGCTCGGGCAGAGTCGCCTCCCGCAGCACCAGATGGGCGTAGGGGGTCAGGTCTGCCGTATCCATCGGGACGCTCCGTCGGGCCGCTGCCGGCTCCCCTATGCGCGATCCGGCCAGGGAGTGCGAGAGGAGATCGCGCCGCCCGCTCAGCTTCCTCCGAAGAAGGCGATCCGCGTCAGCAGGGTGTAGCTCGCCTCGAACGTCATGATCGCCACGAAGACGAGGAGCGCGGCCGGCGGCACCAGGATCGCGTAGATCAGCGCCAGCCGCTCCCAGGCCATGTGCATGAACACGCCGACGATGAGCCCCGCCTTGACCATCATGAACAGCAGGATCAGGGACCAGCGCAATCCGCCCTGCAGATGGAAGTAATCGACGAGGTAGGAGCACGCGCTCAGAACGAACAGCCAGCCCCAGACGAGGAGATAGAGACGGATCGAATGCGCCTGGGCTCCGTCGTGGCTCGCCCGCCCGGCGCCTGCCTGCGCCATTCCTGCCTGTGCGCGCATCTCTGCCCGTGCAGCCATGGACCCGCTCCCTACCAGAGATAGAACAGGGCGAAGATGAAGACCCAGACCAGATCGACGAAGTGCCAGTACAGGCCCGCGATCTCGACGTTCTCGTAGCGGCCCTTCTGGCTGGTGAAGAAGCCGCGCCGCCCGACGTCGAAGTCGCCCCGCCAGACCTTCCGGGCGATGACGAGGAGCGCGATCACCCCGATCGTGACGTGGGTGCCGTGGAAGCCCGTGATCATGAAGAAGGTCGAGCCGAACTGGTCGGCTCCCCACGGATTGCCCCAGGGGCGCACACCCTCGTGGATGAGCTTCGACCACTCGAAGGCTTGCATGCCGACGAAGGTGGCGCCGAGGATCGCGGTGGCGATCATCAGGAGCGCGGTCGTCACGCGGTCGCGGCGGTAGCCGAAATTGACCGCCATCGCCATCGTGCCGCTGCTCGAGATCAGGACGAAGGTCATGATGGCGATCAGGATGAGCGGCAGCTGCCGGCCGCCGATCTCGAGGGCGAAGACCTCGCTCGGGTTCGGCCAGGGCACGGTCGTCGACATCCGCACCGTCATGTAGGACAGCAGGAAGCAGCCGAACACGAAGGTGTCGCTGAGGAGGAAGATCCACATCATGGCCTTGCGCCAGGAGGCGCCCGCGAAGGCCTGGCGGTCGGCGGACCATTCGTCGGAGAGCCGGCGCCAACGGCCCGGCCGGGACTCGGCGGGAGCGAGCGAGCGGAAGGCGAAGCCGGTCATGGTCACCTCATTCGGTCAACCGGGGCTGCACAGCGCGTAGACCAACCCCGACCAGGGCGTCCGGAACAGGAGCCCGAACAGAACGAGCCAGATCGCCAGGAGGGCGTCCCAGTAGATCGCGCAGAGCTCCGTCGGCAGGCGCAACGCCTCTGTGCCGGTCGCCCGCAGGGCCTGCGCCGTGAGGGCCGCGAGGGCGAGGAGGCCCGCGCCGAGATGCAGGCCGTGCAACGCCGTGATCAGGTAGAAGAAGGCGCCGGCCGCGTCTCCGGAGCCCGTGCCCGCTTCGAGGAGCTGGCGCCAGGCGAGAGCCTGCCCGCCGAGGAAGCCGAGGGTCGCGGCGATCGCCGCCGCGAGGCTGAGGACGACGGCGTCCCGCTCGCGGCGGATCGCTGCCGCCCGGCCCGCATGGAGCGCGAGGCTCGCCAGCGCGAGGAGCGCGCTCGTGAACCAGAGGACGCGCGGGTCGGGCAGCGACTGCCGGGAATCGGGCGGCACACGCATCGCGTAGGCCGCGACCAGGAGCGCGAAGAGCAGGCCGATCGCTGCGAGCAGCACGATGAGGCCGATCTTCGCGGCCGGCACCGCGGGCTGCGCCGGCTGAAGCGCCAGTCCCGGCCCCGCCTCCAGCCAGGGCTTCGAGGCAAGGCGCTGGCGCGACAGCCACCAGGCCGCGACGCTCCCGAGGATCACGAGGTAGACGAGCACGATGCTCACGCCGCGCCCCCGAGGGCGGTCTCGGGGGGCGCGGCGCGCACGAGGCCGGGCTGGTTCTGCGGGATGAAGTCCTGGTCGGCGCCCGGCACGCTGTAATCGTAGGCCCATCGGTACACGACCGGCGGCGTCCGGCCCCAGTTGCCGTGCGGCGGCGGCGTCTCGGGCGTCTGCCATTCGAGGGTGGTCGCCCGCCAGGGGTTGCCGCCGGCCGGAGCGCCGTGTCGGAGGCTGTGCACGAGGTTGACCAGGAACGCGATCTGGGCGGCCCCGACCATGAAGGCCACGACGCTGATGAAGGCGTTCAAGGTCGCGACCGAGGGCGTCACGAAGCTCAAGCCCTCGATGTCGAAATAGCGGCGCGGCACGCCCATCAGGCCGAGATAGTGCATCGGGAAGAAGATCGCGTAGGCGCCGAGGAACGTCGCCCAGAAGTGCAATCGGCCGAGGCGCTCGTCGAGCATGCGCCCGGTCACCTTCGGGTACCAGTGATAGATCCCGCCGAAGATCACGAGGATCGGGGCGACGCCCATGACCATGTGGAAATGGGCGACCACGAACATCGTGTCGGAGAGCGGCACGTCGACGACGACGTTGCCGAGGAAGAGCCCTGTCAGGCCGCCGTTCAGGAAGGTGACGATGAAGGCGATGGCGAAGAGCATCGGCAGGGTGAGATGGATGTCGCCCCGCCACAGGGTCAGCACCCAGTTGTAGACCTTGATCGCGGTCGGGATCGCGATCACGAGCGTCGTCGTGGCGAAGAAGAACCCGAAATAGGGATTCATGCCGCTGACGTACATGTGGTGGGCCCACACCACGAAGCTCAGGGCCCCGATGGCGATGATCGCCCAGACCATCATCCGATAGCCGAAGATGTTCTTGCGGGCGTGGGTGCTGATCAGGTCCGAGACGATGCCGAAGGCCGGCAGGGCGACGATGTAGACTTCGGGATGGCCGAAGAACCAGAACAGGTGCTGGAACAGGATCGGGCTGCCGCCGCTGTATTTCAGGCGCTGGCCCGCCTCGACGATCGCCGGCATGAAGAAGCTCGTGCCGAGCAGCCGGTCGAGGAGCATCATCACGGCACCCACGAACAGCGCCGGGAAGGCGAGGAGCGCCAGCACGGTCGCGGTGAAGATGCCCCAGATGGTGAGCGGCATCCGCATCAGGGTCATGCCGGGGGCGCGCGCCTGCAGCACCGTGACGACGTAGTTCACCCCGCCCATGGTGAAGCCGATGATGAACAGGATCAGCGAGGCGAGCATCAGGACGATGCCCCATTCCTGCCCGGGCGTGCCCGAGAGGATCGCCTGCGGCGGGTAGAGCGTCCAGCCGGCCCCGGTCGGGCCGCCCGGCGCGAAGAAGCTCGCCACCAGCACCAGCACGGCGAGGAGATAGACCCAGTAGCTCAGCATGTTGACGTAGGGGAACACCATGTCCCGGGCGCCGAGCATCAGGGGGATCAGGTAATTGCCGAACCCGCCGAGGAAGAGCGCGGTCAGCAGGTAGATGACCATGATCATCCCGTGCATGGTGATGAACTGGTAGTATTCCTTCGGCCCGAAGAAGGCGGCCACGCTCGGGAAGCCGAGCTGCAGGCGGATCATCCACGAGAGCACCAGCGCCACGAGGCCGATCGCCAGCGCCGTGCTCGAGTATTGGACGGCGATGATCTTGGCGTCCTGGCTGAAGACGTACTTCGTCAGCCAGCTGTGCGGATGGTAGAGCTCGACATCGTCGATTTCCGCCCTCGGCAGAGGGCCGGCCGTTCCGAACTGCGCGTCGGCCATCGCTGCAGCCTCCTCACCTGTCCTGCCTGTCGCTGAGTTGCGCGTTCCTGCCGCCGCGCGGTCCGGCGGCGAAGTGCGAGAACGTCTTCTGCTGGTCGAGCCAGGAGCGGTACTCGGGCTCGGCATCGACGACGACCCGGCCCCGCATGGCGTAGTGGTTGACGCCGCAGACCTCGTTGCAGAGCGCGTCGAACGCGCCGGTCCGCGTCGGCGTGAACCAGAAATACGTGATCATGCCGGGGATCATGTCCATCTTGGCACGGAATTCCGGCACATAGAAATTGTGCACCACGTCGATCGAGCGGAGCAGAACCTTCACCGGCCGGCCCACGGGCAGGTGCAGGTCGTCCCCATCGATGACGATGTCGTCGCGGGCGCTCGCATCCTGCGGATCGAGGCCGAGTGGATTCTCGTCGGTGATATGGCGGATCTCGGCGGCGCCGAGACGCCCGTCCGCGCCGGGCAGGCGGTAGCTCCAGCGCCATTGCTGGGCCACGATCTCGACCTCGGAGGCGTGGTCCGGCACCCGAACGAACTGGGCCCAGACGATCAGGCCCGGCGCCAGCATCGCGGCGACGCCGAGGGCCGTGAGCCCCGTCAGCCAGCCCTCGAGCCGGCGGTTCTCGGGCTCGTAGGCCGCCCGCCGGCCGGGCCGGTGACGGAAGCGGAACAGGCAATAGGCGACGAACAGCACCACCGCCGCGAAGACGAACCCCGTGATCCAGAAGGTGATGATCAGGGTCTGGTCGATATAGCCCCAGTTCGACGCGATCGGTGTCCACCACCACGGGCTGACGAGGTGGAAGGCGATCGAACCGAGGGCGATCAGGACGAGGATGAGCGCCATAGAAGCCGCCTTGCGCGCCGCCTCTCCCCGACGGGGTGTCGATGTCCGTCCGGGAGGGGTGAAGCGCGTCCGTTACTCCATCACGATCTGTGCGTTGCGTTGCGCCCGCCGGGCGGCGCCTTTCGGTCTCAGGAGGCGACCGTGCGGCGGTAGAGGTGCCAGGTGGCGTGTCCGAGGATCGGCATGACGAGGGCAAGCCCCACGAAGAGCGGCAGCATGCCCATCACCAGCAGGCCCGCGACGATGAAGCCCCAGGTCACCATCGTGCGCGGGTTCATCCGCACGGCCGACAGCGAGGTCTCGATGGCCGTCAGCGCGTCGACCTCCCGGTCGACGAGCATCGGCAGCGATACCACGCTGACAGCGAGCGCGATGAGCGAGAAGGCGAAGCCCACGAGGTTGCCGAGCACGATCATGATCCAGCCGCGCTGCGTCGTCAGGACCTCCTCGGCGAAGGCGAAGACGGATTCGTGCCGCTCGGTGCCGTAGAGCGCCCAGTACAGGCCCATCGCGATCACCAGCCAGGCGAAGAAGATCGTCATCAGCACGAAGCCGACCGCGAAGATGGCGCCGGCCGAGCGCGCCTTGAGCGGCTCGTAGGCATGATTCCAGCTCGTATCGAGCCCGGCCTCGCGCCGCCGGCTGAGCTCGTACAGGCCGATCCCCGCGAAGGGGCCGACCAGCGCGAAGCCGGAGGCCAGCGGGAACAGCAGCGGAACGAGGTCCTGCTCGAAGGCCAGCGTCGCGATGATCACGCCCGCAACCGGGTAGATCACGATCACGAACAGAACGTGCGTCGGCATCGCCAGGAAATCCTCGACGCCCTTCGACAGCGCGTATCGGAGATCGGACAGCCCGATCCGGCGCACGTCCGGGCGCGCCATCGGCGGATGGGGGGAGGCGGCATCGAGCATCGTCATCGCGGCGCCCTCCTCGAGGAAGACAGAATCGCGACGGCCGGGCCGCGCGGGACCGGGCCACGTCCGCCGCTGAATCGCCAAGCGCGACAGGGCGCGACTATAGCTTATCTCTTAGTTCCTGTCTCAGGATTTTGGATGTTTTGCTCTAAGGACGGCGAGTTCTCGCGGGCCGCCACGCAGCATTTGCGACCGCCAGCTTGGCAATGATGCGCGTCTGTCGGAAAGAGTACTGACACTCAACTTGCCGCGATGGCTGGCTCAGAGCGCGGCGGCATGCGATGATGCGTGCCGGCCATTCCTCGTCACGGAGGCCCGCGATGACAACGTACATCATGCTGGCGAACTGGACCGACCAAGGCGCGCGCACGGCAACGGATTCGCCGACCCGGCTCGATGCGGCGAAGAAGCTGCTCGCGGAGATGGGCGGCGCCTTTCGGCACTTCTACCTGACGATGGGTCCGTACGATATCGTCATCGTCTACGAGGCGCCCGACGACGCGGTCGCGGCGCGCTTCAACCTGCAGCTCGGCATGCTGGGCAACGTCCGCACCCAGACCCTGAAAGCCTTTCCGGAGGCGGCCTACCGGCAGATCGTCAACTCGCTCAGCTACGAGGCGCCGCCGCGCTGGCGGACGTGACGCCTCGTCGTCCCGGAGGCGTCGTGCCTCAATCCCGCGTCGGGCGATTGCGGCTGCGCGCACGCACGGGGATCGCCGCGCGTCGCGCCGCCCGCAGGTCGCCGAGCATCTCCGTGAGGGCGTGCTGGAGGGACACCAGCGAGAAGGCGACGATACCGAAGACCAGGAGAGCGGATACGAGGGTCTTCGCTGTCAACGGGTCCATGGTCGTCAGTCCTGTCAGAGTTCGTTCGGGGCCTGGTCGGGATGTGGCCCTCGCCCGGGCGGCGCACCACCGACTTTGACGGAGATCAGCCATGCAACCGACCGGTTCGACCGCGTGCGCGGGCGCACGGCCGGCCGACGCGACCGGTGAGAACGGATGCGAGGCTCAGGGAAGTGCGGCTCGCCGCTCCTGATTGCCCGGCTCGGCCAGTCTGCGTCGCTCGCAGACGGTCTTGGCGTAGTGCCCCTGCAACAGCTCGGGGTCCCGCGCCGGAGTGACCTGCCCCGTCATCATGCAGTTGAACGGGCTTGAGACGGGTGTGGCCTGCACGTCAAGGGCGGTCTCGCGCGAGCAGTCGGCGGGCGCCGTCGTGGCCGTGCAGATCAGGATGACGGCCAAGAGGTTCATGGGTGGTCTCCGTCGTCGTGCTCGGCAGCGTCCGTGCGGCGCGCTCTGCCGTCAGATCGACTTTCGGCGCGTCGCAGAAGCGCGACCATGACGGAGGTCACAGAGGCGGGCCGGGGTCATCGGGCGGATCACGCGCGATGCATGGGGCGGCCAGCGTTCGGCGCGGTTCCGGGGGGCGCCGGGAGAGGTGCGATCGGCGGCCGATTGCGGGGCAGCGCTCATGATCGGCCGGCATGGCCGAGCTTCGCCCCGGGGCGTGGAACCGCGCGGCCGGGCCCGCCGAGGGTCGTCTCGGCATCGGGCCGTGGAACATTTCGCACATTCGCAACGCGGGGTTGCGGATCGGTCATGAATGGTTAAGCTTGGCTCACGCCGCCCCGTCGGCGCTCACCGCAGGATCTCATGGCCTCGATCAAAATCAAACCGACCCATGATGGCACGTATACGATCTATCGTAACGGTGGTGCCGTCAGTACCGGCTTGACGCGCGCGCAGGCTGATCAGCTTGCCTCTGTTCTCAGATCTCTCGAGAACAAGATCTAACTTACATTTCATGCATGCAGCGTGGCGATCGATGAGTGTGTCGGCCGCCACGCCGCTCGATCGAATGCTGAGCGTTCAGGGAATGTCCTGTTCGGACGGGCGCAGGATGGCGGCCCAGAGACGCTCCGCCGGCGGGCTCTGTCGGGCCCGCGGCCGGTAGAGCCTGATCTCGATGGGCACGTCCCCGTCGGCGCTCGCCGCCCTGACGAGAGACCCGCGCTCCAGATCCTGCGCCACGAGGCTCATGGGTGCCCAGGCGACCCCTCTCGCCTCGCGTGCCATCGCCACGAGGACCGAGGCGAGGTGCGAGGTGAAGGCCGGCTTCAGCCATGACCCGCTCGCCTCGATCGCCCGCGCCCCGGTCAGGATCCGCCCCATCCCGGATTCGCCGCTGAAGGCGAGGAGAGGCAGCGGCGCCTCCGCGCTTCCCGGCAGGGCGTAGAGGGGGCGGGTCCCGCCCGGCTCGGGCGCGCTCACGGGCAGGAGCGCGTCGGCTCCGAGAGGAACCGACCGGAACTGCTCGCTCATCAGGAGGTGCGTCGCCTGCGGATGGTGATGGCAGAGAAGGAACTGCGCCTCGCCGCGCAGCATCATCTGCTCGCAGGCCGTCATGTGGGCGGCCGTCAGGTGGATCGTTGCCTCGAGCGGTGCCCAGCGCTCGACCGCGCGAAGCCAATTCGGGAAGAAGGTCAGGGACAAGGCCTGCGTCGAGGCGAATCGCAGAGTCGCCACCGCCATCCGCCCGGCTTCGCGGGCGGCTTCCCGTCCCTGATAGAGGCGCCGCAAGGTCTCCTCGGCGACCGGCCGGAAGCGCTCGCCCGCGGGCGTCAGGGCGATCGGCTGCAGATCGCGGTCGAAGAGCGGGCTGCCGATCCAGGCCTCGAGCGCGCGCACGCGGCGGCTGAAGGCCGGCTGCGTGATGCCGCGCTGCTCTGCCGCGCGCGAGAAATGCCCGCAATCGATCAGGGCGAGAAAGTCTTCGAGCCAGGCCGCGTCCATCGCGGCCAGGATGCTGGAGACCGCCCTCAGGGGTCAACGCGCCGTGCTTGGCCGAGCGCCGGCATCGACGCATGCCGGATCGGCATTGGCCTCTCGCCGGCGAATCCGTTGAATGGGCGCGCACGATCCGCCCCGGATCGCGAGGCCCGGAATGCCGATGCAAGCCCGCACCCTCTACGACAAGATCATCGACGCCCACACGGTGCGGCGCCTCGACGACCGGAACGGCCCCGGCGCTGAGATCCTCCTCTACATCGACCGTACGGTCCTCAACGAGTACACGAGCCCGCAGGCCTTCAGCGGCCTGCGCGAGGCAGGCCGCCCGGTCTGGCGACCGCGGGCCGCGCTCGGCGTGGTCGATCACGTCAACCCGACCGCGGCGAGGCGCGTCGCCGCCATGCCGGATGCGGGCGGCGCGCGCCAGGTCGCCTATTTCTCCGAGAATTGCCGCGACTTCGGCATCGAACTCCTCGACGTGCTGCACCCGCTCCAGGGCATCGAGCACGTGGTGGCACCGGAACTCGGCTTCATCCTGCCCGGCATGGTGGTCGCGGCCGGCGACAGCCACACCACCACCTACGGCGCGCTGGGGGCGCTCGGCTTCGGCATCGGCACATCCGACATCGAGCACTACCTCGCGACGCAGACCCTGGTCTACCGCCGGATGCGCACCCTGCGGGTCGTCCTCGATGGCCTGCTGCCGCCCGGCGTCGCCGCCAAGGACGTGGTGATGGCCCTGATCCGCCGGATCGGCGCCGACGGAGCGACGGGCTTCTCGGTCGAGTTCGCGGGCGACGGCATTGCGGCCCTCGGCGTCGAGGCCCGTATGACGATCTGCAACATGGCGGTCGAGTGCGGGGCGCGCGGCGTCGTGATGGTGCCGGACGAGGCCGTTGTCGCGTATCTGCAGGGCAAGCCGCGCGTGCCGCAGGGCGCGCTGTGGCAGGCCGCCGCCGCGTGCTGGCAGACCCTTCGAAGCGACCCGGACGCCGTCTTCGACCGCGAGGTGCGCCTCGCGGCCGGGGAGATCGAGCCGATGATCACCTGGGGCACGAGCCCCGACCAGGCGGCACCGATCGGCGGCCATGTGCCGGACCCCGACGGCGAGGCCGATGCGGGACGGCGCCGGGACATGGCCCGGGCGCTGGCCTACATGGATCTCGCCCCCGGCCTCGCCCTCGAGGCGATCCCGATCCAGCGCGCCTTCATCGGGTCCTGCACCAACGCGCGCCTTTCGGACCTGCGCGAGGCCGCCGCGATCCTGCGCGGGCGCCGTATCGCCGCCGGCGTCCGCGGCATGGTGGTGCCGGGCTCCTCCAGCGTCCGCCGCGCCGCCGAGGCGGAAGGGCTCGACCGCATCTTCCGCGAAGCCGGCTTCGAATGGCGCCAATCCGGCTGCTCCCTATGCCTTGCCATGAACGACGACGTGCTGGCACCGGGCGAGCGCTGTGCATCGAGCACCAACCGCAATTTCGAGGGACGCCAGGGAACGGGCGGCCGCACCCACCTGATGAGCCCCGCCATGGTCGCGGCCGCGGCGGTGGCCGGCCATCTCACCGATGTCCGCCGCCTCGGCAGGGAGCGCTGAGCATGCAGCCCTTCACCATCGTCACCGGGCCGGCCGCGCCGCTGCCGGCCGCGCATATCGACACCGACGTGATCATGCCCAAGCAGTTCCTGAAGGGCATCGACCGGACCGGCCTGCGCGAGGGGACCTTCCACGAACTGCGCTTCTCCGCGCCGGGCGCGCCGCGGCCCGATTTCGTGCTCAACCGTCCCGAATGGGAGCGGGCGCGCTTCCTCGTCGTCGGACCCAATTTCGGCTGCGGCTCGTCGCGCGAGCACGCGGTCTGGGGGCTGCAGCAGCTCGGCATCCGCGCCATCATCGGCACGAGCTTCGCCGGCATCTTCGCCGACAACGCGGCCAATAACGGCCTTCTCCTCGTGACGCTCGACCCTGAGGCCGTGACTGCGCTCGGCCGGCTCGCCGCCGATCCGGACCGCAATGGCCTGACGGTCGATCTGCCGAGCCAGACGGTCACGGCCGCTGACGGGTCGGTCTTCGCCTTCGAGATCCCGCCGATGCGCAAGGACGCGCTGCTGCGCGGCCTCGACGCGATCGGCGCGACCCTCGATCAGGCAGCGGCGATCCGGGCGTTCGAGGCGCGCCACCTCGCCGTCCATCCCTGGCTCGCCTGATGGGAGCGGCGCCATGACATCGGGCCTTTCCGAGCGGAGCCCCTTCCTGACCGGCTTCGATCTCGCGGACATCACAGTCGGCGATCCGCCGATCCGGATCAGGGCGGCGCTCTCGCGGGCCGGCAACCGGCTCCCGGTTCTGCTGCTCCACGGACATCCGCAGACCCACGCCACCTGGCACGCGGTCGCTCCCCGCATCGCGGAAGCCGGGCATCCGGTGGTGGCGATCGACCTGCGCGGCTACGGCGACAGCGACAAGCCAGAATCCGACGGCGATCACGGGCCCTACGCGAAGCGGACGATGGCCGCCGACGCGGTCGCGGTCATGCGACGGCTCGGGTATGAGCGGTTCGCCGCCGTCGGCCACGACCGCGGCGGCCGCGTCGCGCACCGCCTGGCCCTCGACCATCCGGGTGCCGTCGCGCGGCTTGCCGTCCTCGACATCGCGCCGACGCTGACGATGTACGAGCGCACGGACCGGGCCTTCGCGACCCGCTATTTCTGGTGGTTCTTCCTGATCCAGCCGGAGCCGCTGCCCGAGCGCATGATCGGCGCCGATCCGGAGGGGTACCTGCGCCACCACCTGCGCGGCCAGAGCGCGACGCCCGGCATCCCGGCCGAGCCGTTGATCCGCGAGTACCTTCGCTGCTACCGCGGCGAGGGCGCGATCCATGCGATCTGCGAGGATTACCGCGCCGCCGCCGGCATCGATCTCGACCATGACCGGCGCGACGCCGCGGAGGGCCGACGCCTGCGCGCGCCCCTCTTGGCGCTCTGGGGCGCGAAGGGCACGGTGGGCGCCCTCTACGACGTCCTGGAGACCTGGCGCGAGAAGGCGGATGTGGTCGAGGGCTGCGCCCTGCCGTGCGGCCACCTCGTCCAGGAGGAGGCGCCCGCAGCCGTCCTCGCGCAGCTCGTGCCTTTCCTGGGCCGGTGAGCGCCGGTCGCGCTTCTCGGCCCGTGCGGGAGGGCCGCCCGGGTCAGCAGCCGCGGCAGATGCTCGTGCCGATCGAGCGGCCGGCGCCCGAATGGAGACGCTGCCCGCGCGCGCCCGAATGGTGGAAGGCGCGGCCCGGCACCGCGTAGTAATCGGGCTGCGGCTGGAACAGGACGTTTCGCTGTCCCTGCATGTTCAGGGTGTTGAAGTCGGTCGTCTGCTGCTGCTGGAAAGCCCGCATCTGGCTTTGCGCCGCCAGCGAGTTGTTGATGCTGTTGATGTTCGAGCTCGGCATGCCCTGCGCGGCGGCCGGGCCGCTGCCCAGGCCGGCGAGAAGCAGAGCGGTGGCAAGTAGCGACGCGCGCATGGCGGTCCTCGTTCGGATCTTCGAGCGCTAGGATCGGGTCTGCGGGAACGACGCGTCAACCGTTGCACCGGTTCCCGATCGACTCGGTGCAGCTGCGCACGCCGCCTCGCCCGGGATCCGGTGGCCGGGGCTATTGCCGGGCGATCGCGTAGGCGAGGTCAGCGATGTCGGTGTCGTTGAGGTCCTGGGCGGCCTCGTTCATGGCCGGATCGAAGCCGGCGCGGTCGCTGGAGCGATACCCCTTGAGCGCGGCCGCGAGATACTCCTCGCGCTGGGCGCGCAGCCGAGGGATCTGGTCCTGCCCGCCGAGATTCGGCCCGTGGCAGGACGTGCAGCGGTGCTTGCCGATGAGCTCCCGGGCGCGCGCCATGCGTGCGGGATCGCCCGCCGGTCCCTGGTAGACCGGCGCGGGCAGCTTGGCGATCTCGGTGGCGTAGGCCGTCAGGTCGTCGTCGCTCATGGGCTCGGCGAGCCCGTTCATCGGCTCGGCCCTGCGCTGCCCCTCGCGGAACATGAACAGCTGGTTCGTCACGAAGGTCGCCGGCATGCCGCCGAGCGAAGGAACGCCCGGGTTCTGCGAGGTTCCGGCCCCGTGGCAGGCGGTGCAGGCCTCGATCGCGGGCGCGGCCGCGAGCGGTGCGCCCGCGAGCGCGAGGAGAGACGTCAGGACAGCGAGACAGGCGCGCATCGTGAACCGCAACGGGCGTGAGGGGAGGCCGGCCGGGGGAGGGGTCCCGGCCGGACATGCGGATACGGCGCGGGCCTACTTCGCCACGTGCTTCGCGCTCGCATCGTAGGTGATGCGGTAGATCGCGCCGTTGAGGTCGTCCGAGACGAGGAGCGCACCGTCGCGCGTCACCTGCACGTCGACGGGGCGGCCGATCAGGGTGTTGTTCTCGAGGAAGCCCGTCAGGAACGGCTCCACGGACGTCACCTTGCCGTTCTGGTCGAGCTTGGCGAACACCACCTGCCCGCCCGACTTCCTCGTGCGGTTCCAGGAGCCGTGCTGGGCGATGAAGGCGCCGTTGCGATAGGCCTCGGGGAACTGCGTGCCGGTGTAGAAGCGCATGCCGAGCGCGGCCGTGTGCGCGCCGAGCAGGGCGACCGGCGCCGTGAACTCGTCGCAGGAGCGGCCCCAGCCGTATTCCGGGTCCGTGAAGTTGCCTTGGTGGCAGAACGGGTAGCCGAAATGCTGCTTGCCCGGCTCGCTCAGCACGTTGAGTTCGTCGTTCGGCAGATCCTCCGAGACCCAGTCGCGCCCGTTGTCGGTGAACCAGAGCTGCTTGGTCTGCGGGTTCCAGTCGAAGCCGACGGTGTTGCGCACGCCCCGGGCGACGATCTCGACGTTCCGGCCGTCGAGGTCCATCCGGCGGATCTGGGCGTGGGTGTCCGGCGGGATCAGCGAGTTGCCGGGTGCGCCGACCGGAACGTAGAGCTTGTTGTCGGGGCCGACCTTGATGAACTTCCAGCCGTGCGCCTCGTCCTTCGGCAGGTCATCGTAGACGGTGACCGGGGCGGGCGGGTTGTCCAGCCTCGCCTCGATGCCGGGATATTTCGAGATCTTGGAGATCTCCGCCACGTAGAGGTCGCCGTTGTGGAAGGCGACGCCGTTCGGCCGGTGCAGGCCCTTGGCGATGATCGTCACCGCGCGCTTCCCGTCCCGGTCGGTGACCGCGTAGACGCGGCCCGCGATCCGGGTTCCGACGAACAGGGTGCCCTGGTCGCCGAGCTGCATCGAGCGGCCGTTGGCGAGGCCGGTGGCGTAGACTTCGAGCTTGAACCCGTCCGGCAGGTGCAGCTTGTCGAGGGGAAGCTTGTCCGGCGCCGTCGCGGTGATCGGCATCGTCATGGATTTCAGCGCGAGCACGGCCTCGTCGCCGGTCTCCGGCCGGTCGACGTTGTTCGTCACCACCGGCGGCTCGCCGGGCTTCTGTTCCGGGACGGGCTTCGCCGACGCCGCGCCGACGAGGCAGGCGAGCGCGACACCGGAGATGAGCGAGCGGGCCCGAACGGTGTTTGAGATGAGCAAGGGCGTTCTCCCTGGCAGGGCTGCGGTGGCACCGACCTGTCCCGCTCGATTCGAAGCGGGCATTCGTTGGCATACCAAACCATCCGGGCCGCGGGGAGTGAACAGGTTGTGACTACAGGTTGTATGTCACCCGCCCGGTTCGCGAGGCGCGGTCGACGAGGACTGCGCAAGGCCGCGCCCGGAGACTCCCCGAGCGCCGCTTCCGGCCTAGATGCCATCAGGCGGTTCGCGATCCGACCGCGTCACGCGCGTGGCCAGCCAGGGAGCACACGACAATGCGCCATCGAACCGACCGGCTCTGCGCGGCCGCCGCCCTTGCCTCTGTCGCCCTTGCCCCTGTCGCCCTTGCCGCCGTTCTCCTGGGCTCGGCGGGCACGGCAGAGGCCGGCTGCACGCGCCATATCTACAATCGCTCGGGCCTGCTGCTCAGCGTCAGCCAGGATGGCGGCCCGGCCTACACCCTGCTGCCCGGCCGCTCGATGCCGGTGCGGCTGGCCCAGCCCGGCAGCCTCGCGCTCTCCGCCAGCTGCGGCACGGCCGGTGGGCCGGTCACGCAGATCCGGCTCGATTACGAAGCGGTGATCGACCGCTGCTACATCAAGATCGGCGACGGCTTCTTCGAACCGCAGCTCGGCCCGGGCTTCGTCGGCACGCGGGACACCCTCCCGTTCGCGGTCAACAACCCGAAGCAGGGCGACGTCGTGCTGGGGCCGGCCGCGTCCGCATCCTGCCCGGTCCTCGCCCGGCGCGGCTGATCGGACGGCGCCCTGCTTCGGACGCTGGGGCCCGCCCAGGGCCGAGACCGGCGAGCACGCGACCGGCGAACCGGGCGCGTTCCGACCCGGGTCGGCGCGGATGGATGTCGCGGCCGGTCCCCTCCCGGATCAGCCGGCCGCCGTGCCGCGCCCACCCCCACACCAAGCTGCACGGATCAAGGCGGCCCGATGTTCCCCAATTCCGCCGGCCCCCTCGACAGCACCGCCCATATCATCCAGGTGGCGCTGGCGCCTGCCTTCCTGCTCTCGGCGCTCGCGACCCTCCTCAACGTGTTCTCGACGCGCCTCGGCCGGGTCGCCGACAAAGTCGACGCGGCCGCCCGCAGCCTCGAAGGGGCGGATCCGGCCGAGGCCGCGCGGCTCTCGCGCTACCTCACCTATCTGCGCCGGCGCTCCTTCATCCTCGACGCGGCCGTCGTATTGGCCTCGCTCGGCGGCGTGATGACGGGCATCGCGGTGCTGACGCTGTTCGTGGGCGCTCTGCGCGACAACACCATCGCCACCGTGCTGTTCGGCTGCTTCGGTGCGGCGCTCGTCTGCACCGTCGGGGCGATCGGCGCCTTCCTCACCGAGATCCTTCTCGCCGGTCGCGGCGTGCGGATCGAGGTGGCGCGCCAGCAGGATCAGGCCGCCGGCCTGAAGCGCGGTTGAACCGGACGGGCCCGCCCGGCGTTTCACCGCCGCCGGCTGCGACCGGCGTTCCACGACCGGTCGACATTCGATGAGACGGACCCTCCACGCCCTGAACCTCGCCCTGCTGCTCGGAGCCGCCGGGCTCGCGCCAGCCTTCGCGCAGGAATCCAAGGGCGCCGCCGCCCCGGCGAGCCCGGGCGCCGACCGGACCGCGAAGGACGCCCTCGGCACCAGCGACGAGATCACGGGCTCGGCCAAGCCCACCGCGGACCAGCAGGCCGGGAGCCGGACGGTGCCGGGCTCCGGCATCAAGGCCGATCCGGGGGCGCGCACGCCGCAGGATCCGCCGCCGCAGGGACGCTGACGGGGCGTTCCGGGGCTTATCAGATGTCAGAACGGGCCAGCCTGGACGTGCGGCGTGGGCCGCCCGCGATCCGAGCGTCTCGAACGGGCGGCGCCCTCACGCACTGGCGCGGCGTGCGTCGGCCCGGGGCACGTCCTCGAACAGGATCTCGTGGGTGACGGGATCGTAGTAGCGCATCAGTGCCTGCACGAAGGCGCGCGGCTCCACCCCGAGCGCCTCGGCCCAGGTGCGGTACCGGTCCGGCGGGATGCGACCCCGGCCAGTCTCGATCTGCGACACGAAGGTGTAGAACTCGGCCCCGATCAGCGCCGCGAGCTGCCGCTGCGACAATCCCCGAGCCTCCCGCAGCTCCCTGAGATAGCGCCCGCCCTCACGCCGCAATTCCTGGACTTCATCCGAGGCCAGCTTCGTCTGATGGGCATACATGGGACCGCACGCTGAAGGAGGGGCGCCACCTCGGATGGCTGGTCATTTGAGTGACTCTTATACTTTGCGCGCTTGAGTGTCCAGAAAGAATACGTCCGCGCGGGGGCAGTACCGTAGTGTACCGTGCCGCGAGTCCATCATGGCACAACTTGAGGCGGTATCTGCACATCGCACGGCTGACTTGGGAACGCTCAGCTGTCCTTGCCGGCGGCGGCGCCATGCCCGCGAGCGCGTGCCGATACTGTCCTGCGCGGGCACCGCTCGCCGCGACGGGTGGTCGGGCGTTGCGATCGATCGGTGGGCGGCAGCAGGCCGGTCGTCATGGGCAATCCCGTCGCGATTGCGCGGGCTGTCGGCATGGAGCCGCAGGACATCCCACGGTACCGGTTCCTGGCGGTCGACGCACCGCGAGGCGACGAGGTGAACTCATGATCGAAGCCGTAGTCCTCGTCCTCGTCGCGGCGCCCGTCGCGCTCTGGATGACGGTCTTCGGTACGCGGGCCGTCATCCGCATGTGGCATCGCAGAAGGATGACGCCTGAGCAGCGCGAGATGGCCCGCATTCTGAGCAGCGGGCAGACGGTCGCCATCGAGCGGCCGTCACAGGCCTCGCCGGAAGCCGCCCGGAACGCTGGGACGGCGGACGGCGACCGGGCCGGCCCGACGCCCCCGTGATCGGCACGGCATCGCGCGGAACGGTCCGGCCTCGCCGGCGATGCCGATGGCCGGTCCGGCGCGCGTGAGGCGCGTTACGGTCCGCGCGGGGCCGGCGGGGCACGGTCCCGGCTCCGCAGGGACCGGGAACCATGTCGCGGCGTATCCTCTGCCTCCTGGCGCTCTTCTGCGTCGCCGACGCGATCACGGTGCACGGGCGTGGGCCGCGCCCGACCCAGATCACGCAGCCGGATCCTGCCGAGAGCGCCCGCCTGAGCCGGCAGCCGCGCCTGCTCGCCGGCTGAATCCGTCGGCCAAGCACGGCTGACGCGGCCGGCCGGGCGGTCCACGTCCATTCCAACGGTCGCGCATCTAAGAGGAATATAAGTCTCGGCCCACCTTTTCCAGCGAACGAAATGATGCCATATACGGGTCACACGGTTTCAAGGAGACATCTCATGAAGTGGTCCGCCCCCGTCGTTCAGGAAATCTGCGTCGGCATGGAAGTCACCAGCTACGAGTCGGCCGAGATCGACACCTTCCACTAAGCAAGTTCTTAAATTAAGAACTTGAACAAAGGCGGTCCGCACGGGCCGCCTTTTTATTTGCGCGCGATCGTGACCTGCGTGGGGCGGGATTCTGCTTGCCTCACTCCGTTGCGGCTCCGTGCAGCATGAGCGCCTTGAGCCGCGCCTCGCCGATCACGCGGCCGACCTCCCGCCAGGCGAAGTAGGGGACCAGCGCCACGAACAGCACCCAGGCAAGGGCGGCCAAACCGCTCGGGCCGCCCCGCGATCTCCGGCAGGGTCTCGGCGACGCTCCGCCCGCGCCAGAGGCCGACGAGCACCTCCTCCGCGACGTCCGCGAGGACGAGCACGAGGGCGAAGACCAGCGCTCGGTAGAGGATCGCGTAGGCGAGCGGCCCCGACCGCAGGCGCCGGCCGAAGGCCCGCGTGCCCACGCCCGCCGCCTCGGCGAGCAGCATGATCTTGCCGAGCACCAGCGCGTTCACGAGGCCGAGGGTGAAGAAGTGAGAGGCGGGCAGGTGGCCCGCGTCGCCGTCGAGCCGGGCATACAGGACGATGCTGAAGACGATCAGCGTCCCGAAGATCACCAGCAGATAGACAACGAAGCCGAGATAGCGCTTCGCCTCCGCGGCGGCCCTGGCTGACCGCACCTGCTCGGAGGCCTGGCCGACCTGCGCCAGGATCGCGCGGGCATGGTCGAGGAAGAGGCGGCCGGCCTCCGTCAACTCGACGCGGCGGCTCGTGCGCAGGAGCAGGGTGGTGCGCAGCTCCGCCTCGAGGTCCCGGATCTGCTGGCTCAGCGGCGGCTGCGAGACGCCGAGCGCCTCGGCCGCCGCGGTGAAGCTCAGCCGCTCGGCGACCGCCACGAAGTAGCGCAGGTGCCGCAATTCCATGCCGGGGCCGGATCGATACGAGAAACGTCTCAATCGTATCGA
Source organism: Methylobacterium nigriterrae (assembly GCF_037106235.1). Lineage (NCBI taxonomy): Bacteria > Pseudomonadati > Pseudomonadota > Alphaproteobacteria > Hyphomicrobiales > Methylobacteriaceae > Methylobacterium > Methylobacterium nigriterrae. Next base: position 50,885 of record NZ_JBAWTG010000036.1, read on the forward strand.
ACAAAATATTACACGTACATATCGCATGGCAGCACTGTTCGCGGTGCGGGGCTTGCGAGCTTGATTTTCGGTTCGCCCCGACGGGTGGCGTGAGGCCGGCCCTCGGCCGGATCCCACCCTTCGTGCGAGACGGCCGATGCGCGCCCGGGGCCGGGCCGGTCGGCGATCATTGAGAGGCCCAACGCTCCGGAAGGAGGGCTCGATGACACGCTTCCTCAGGTCTCTGTTCGGTCAGGTCGTCGCCGCGCTCGTGCTCGGCGTCGCGATCGGCCTCCTCTGGCCGGACTTCGCGGTCAGCCTCAAGCCGCTCGGCGACGCTTTCATCAAGCTCATCAAGATGGCGATCGCACCCCTCGTGTTCGGCGTGGTGGTGCACGGCATCGTCAGCGCGGGCGACCTGCGCAAGGTCGGGCGCGTCGGGCTCAAATCCCTGATCTACTTCGAGGCCGTCACGACGCTCGCCCTCGCCCTCGGCATCGTGCTCGCCTACCTGTTCGAGCCCGGCCTAGGCATGAACGTCAATCCGGCAAGCCTGGATGGCGCGGCGCTCGCTGGCTACACCAGCCATGTCAAGGAGGTGACCAGCACCGTCGACTTCCTGATGAAGCTCGTACCGACGACGCTGGTCGACGCCTTCGCCAAGGGCGATATTCTGCAGGTCTTGATCATCGCGATCCTGTTCGGCTCCGGCCTCTCGCTCTTGGGTGAGCGCGGCAAGCCGCTCGCCGATAGCCTGGAGCGGATCACCGAGGTCCTGTTCAAGATCATTGGCTTCATCGTGCGGCTCGCGCCGCTGGGCGTCCTCGGCGCGGTGGCCTTCACAGTCGGCAAGTACGGCGTCGGCTCGCTGAAGCAGCTCGGCATGCTGGTCGCCCTGTTCTATGCAGGCGTCGCCTTCTTCGTCTTCGTCGTGCTCGGCACCATTCTGCGCTTTGCCGGCTTCAATATCCTCAAGTTCCTGGCCTACCTGCGCGAGGAACTGACGGTCGTGGCGGGCACGGCCTCCTCCGACAGCGTGCTGCCGCAGGTGATGCGCAAGCTGGAACGCCTCGGCATCAAGGATTCGACGGTCGGCCTCGTGATACCGACCGGCTACTCGTTCAACCTCGACGCCTTCTCGCTCTACCTGACGCTCGCGACCGTGTTCATCGCCCAGGCGACGAACACGCCGCTGAGCTTCGGGCACCTGCTGCTGATCCTCGGCATCGCGCTCCTCACCTCGAAGGGCGCGCACGGCATTCCCGGTTCGGCCATCGTGGTGCTCGCAGCCACCCTGTCGGCCGTGCCCGAGATCCCGGTGATCGGCCTCGTCCTCGTCCTGTCGATCGACTGGTTCGTCGGCATCGCCCGCGCGCTCGGCAACCTGATCGGCAATTGCGTGGCGACCGTGGTGATCGCAGCTTGGGAAGGCGACATCGACCGCCAGCGCGCCCGGCGCGTCCTCGACGGCGAGGTGGCGACGGACACCGCCGAATTGCTGGAGGCGCCGATCGCCGACGCCCCGCGGGCGGCCTGACGCTTGGCGAAGGGAGATCGCGCGATGTTCAGCCTCGACAGTCACGGCACGGGCGGCGTCGCCGGAAGCCTCGGCACCCGCGTCATGGCGCGGCTCGACGCGCTGGCCGCGTTCACGAGCGAGCCCGCTGCGCTGACCCGCCTCTATCTCACGCCGGCCCACAAGGCGGCGGCGCTCCAGGTCGCGGCCTGGATGGAGGAGGCCGGCATGGCGACGCGGTTCGACGCCGCCGGCACGGTGGTCGGACGCGTCGAGGCCGGGCGGCCCGACGCTGCTGATCGGCTCGCATATCGACACGGTCCGCAATGCGGGCCGCTACGGCCGATGCCGAGATCGCCGTGCGCGTGCTCGTCGACGTCCTGCGGACGCTCGAGCCGGCGGCGACTGTGAAGGGCATCCGGGATGCCCGCGAGGCGCGGGCCTGACCGGCGAGGCTTCGCCCCGGCCGCGAATCCGGGCGGGGCGGAGGATCCGAGAGGAACACCCGAACGGGAACAGGAGGAAACCATGGCGTCCCAGACCAGCGGCATCGTCACCCGGCCTGTGCCCGGCGCAGACCCGAAGCTCTACAACAGCGACCTCGCCCCGACCGCGCCGGAGGGGCGCACCTGGGGCACGTTCAGCATCTTCGCGATGTGGATGTCCGACGTGCACTCGGTGGGCGGCTACACCTTCGCGGCGAGCCTGTTCTTCCTCGGCCTGACGGGCTGGCAGGTGCTCGCCGCGATGCTCGTCGGCATCCTCGCGGTCTACTACCTGATGAACCTGATCGGCCTGCCATCGCAGCGCCACGGCATCCCGTTCCCCGTCATGGCCCGGGTCTCCTTCGGGGTGATGGGCGCCAACCTCGCGGCCGTGATCCGGGGCGTCGTCGGCATCGTCTGGTACGGCGTGCAGACCTACTTCGCCTCGAAGGCCGTGCAGGTCCTCGTGCTCACCTTCCATCCCGGCGCGGAATCGCTCACCCATGGCGGCTTCGTCGGGCTGTCGCCGCTCGGCTGGGGCAGCTTCCTGTTCATGTGGTTCTTCCAGCTCGCCATCTTCCAGAGCGGCATGGAGACGATCCGCAGGTTCATCGATTTCTGCGGGCTGGCCGTCTACTTGGTGATGTTCCTGCTGGCGGCCTGGATCCTGTGGCAGGCGGGCCCGGCGAGCCTGTCGCTGCAGCTCGGCGGCCAGCCCCTGAGCGGGCTCGAATCCCTCGGCATGATGGCCAACGCCGCGATGCTGATCGTCGCCTACTTCTCGGCGCTGCTCCTGAACTTCGGCGACTTCTCGCGCTTCAGCCGCAGCGAGGCGGAGATGCGCCGGGGCAACTTCCTCGGCCTGCCGGTCAACTTCTTCGTCTTCTCGCTCGTGACGGTCATCGTCACGGCCGGCACGGTCAGCGTGTTCGGCGAGGCGATCATGGACCCCGTCCAGATCGTGGAGCGGATCGGCAACCCCGTCGTGGTGGTGCTCGGCTCCGTCACCTTCATCGTCGCGACCATGGGCATCAACATCGTGGCGAACTTCATCTCGCCGGCCTACGACATCGCCAATCTCTGGCCCGAGAAGATCTCGTTCCGGGTGGGCGGCCTGATCACCTCGATCCTGTCGGTCCTGGTCTGCCCCTGGATCTTCGTGTCGAGCCCGCAGGCCATCACGGTGTTCGTCGGCCTCTTCGGCGCGGTGCTCGGCCCGATGTACGGGATCATGGTGGCCGACTACTATCTCGTGCGCCGGGAGCAGGTCGCGGTCGACGACCTCTACACCCTGTCGCCCGCCGGCGCCTTCCACTTCGAAGGCGGCTGGAGCCGGCGGGCGCTGTTCGCCCTCGGGGCCTCGGGCCTTCTGTCGATCAGCCTCGCGCTGCTCGGGGCGTTCGGCCTGATCCTCAACGTGGGAGACTGGGGCTGGCTGATCGGCGCGGCGGCGGGCGCCGGCCTCTACTGGTCACTCTCGACCCGGCGCGCCGCGGCGGTCGCGTCCTGATCCCGCACCTTGCGCCATCATCCGGCAGGCCGCGAGCCGGGACAGACGAGGAAACCAGGATGTCCGATTATCCACGCGACATGACGGGCTACGGGCGCGAGCCGCCCGACCCAGCCTGGCCGGGGCAGGCCCGCATCTGCGTCCAGTTCGTCGTCAATTACGAGGAGGGCGGCGAGAGCAACGTCCTGCACGGCGATGCCGCCTCCGAGGCCTTCCTGTCGGAGATCGTCGGCGCCTCGAACTGGCCCGGCGAGCGCCACTGGAACATGGAATCGATCTACGAGTACGGCGCGCGGGCCGGGTTCTGGCGCCTGTGGCGGCTCTTCACCGCGCGTGCCGTTCCGGTCACGGTCTTCGGGGTCGCCACCGCCCTGATGCGGGGCCGCGAGCAGGTCGCGGCGATGCGGGAGGCGGATTGGGAGATCGCGAGCCACGGCCTCAAGTGGATCGAGTACCGGGGCGTGCCGCGGGAGGTCGAGCGCGATCACCTGCGGCAGGCGATCGCGCTGCACGAATCCGTCACCGGCTCGGCCCCGCTCGGCTGGTATCTCGGCCGCTGCTCGATGAACACGCTCGATCTCGTGATGGAGGAGGGCGGCTTTCTCTACTCGTCGGACAGCTACGCCGACGAACTGCCCTACTGGGTCCGCGGCCCGCGCGGGCCGCACCTGATCGTGCCCTACACGCTCGACGCCAATGACATGCGCTTCGCCACCGCCCAGGGCTTCAACTCAGGCGACCAATTCTTCGCCTATCTCAAGGATTCCTTCGACCTGCTCTACCGCGAGGGCGGCGAGGGACGGGCGAAGATGCTCTCGGTCGGCCTGCATTGCCGCCTCGTGGGCCGTCCCGGCCGCGCCGCCGCCCTGGAGCGGTTCGTCGACTACGCCCTCGCGCATGAGGGCGTCTGGTTCGCCTCGCGCGCCGAGATCGCCCGCCACTGGCAGGCCCGCCATCCAGCCCCGCCGCGCTGACCGCACCGGTTCTCCGAAGCCCCGACCGGCCGATCACCGGCCGGACACCATCACCCTTGAAGGAAGGACGACCCACCATGACCGAACTCAAGATCAAGGCCGGCCCCTACGACCTCGTCGGGCGGCTCGAGACCGAGAAGGCGCCCAGGACCTGCGCGGCCTTCCTCAAGGCGCTGCCCTTCGTCAGCGAGATCGTCCAGGTGCGCTGGAGCGGCGAGGGCGTCTGGATGCCCCTCGGCGACCTCGATTTCGGCGTCGATTACGAGAACCACACGAGCTACCCGGCGCCCGGCCAGATGATCCTCTAACCGGGCGGGATCAGCGAGACCGAGATCCTGCTGGCCTATGGCGGCGTCCACTTCGCGAGCAAGGTCGGGCAGCTCGCCGGCAACCACTTCCTGACGATCACACAGGGGTTCGAGAACGTCTACGACCTCGGCCGCATGACCCTCTACAAGGGCGCTCAGCCGATCCGCTTCGACATGCCCTGATCCTCCGGGCGCGGCGCGATCCTCCGGCGCAGACCCCAGAAAATGTGAATTGCCGCCGGGCTCTTGAGGGTTTCTCAACGAGCGGCGGTACTTACTGGCGGTTGCGCTGCGAGGTGTGGGGAGCCGACCCGGCAGCGACGTCCCGGCGCGCCGGTGCGGGCGGGCGATCAACATGCGAGGTGGCATGCACATCCTCCTGCTGACCGACATGCCCGATCGCGCGGAGCGGCTCGCGCGCAGCCTCTGCCTCGCCGGACAGAGCCGGATCGTCGACGTGCTCGATCCCGATCAGGCCCGGATCCGGCTCGATCCGGCCTCCGTGCGGGCCATCGTCAGCGACGTGTCCTTCGCCCGGTCGGAATGCATCGCCGGCCTGCGCCGCCATCTCGACGCCTTCCGGGCGGATCGCCGGCCCTATCTCTGCCTTCTCCAGGAAGACACGCCGCGCGGACGCGCGCAGGCCACCGCGCTGCGGGCCGACCGGGTGCTGCCGGCCGGGCAGGCCGCGCAGATGCTGCCCGCGGCCCTCGCGTCGCTGACCGCTCCGGAGGCCGCGATTGCCCCCGCCTTGACGGCGCACGTGGCCTCGGCCGATGCGGCCCTCGGCCGGATGTTCGCGCTCGGCCGCGCCGGCTCTGCGATCGAGCCCGACCTGATCGCCGCGGGCGCGGCGTTCATCGAGACGGCCCTGCGCCAGACTGACCTGCGCGCCTGGCTCGAACTCGTCTGGCAGTTCGACGACGCGACGCACCAGCATTGCCTCCTCGTCGCCGGGCTCGCGGCGGCCTTCGGCCGCCAGCTCGGGCTGTCCCAAGCGGATTGCCAGCGCCTGACCGAGGCGGCGCTCCTCCACGACGTCGGCAAGTCGCGCATTCCGATCGCCCTGCTCAACAAGGCGGGCCCGCTCGACGAGGCCGAGCGGGCGACCGTGGAGAGGCACGCGCTGCTCGGCTACGAGATGCTGCGGGGCCACGGCTACTCGGACCCGCTGCTCGCGGTGGTGCGCTCGCACCACGAGTACCTCGACGGGACCGGCTACCCGGACGGTCTGCGGGGCAACGCGATCCCCGACCTCGTGCGGCTCGTCACGATCTGCGACATCTACGGAGCCCTGATCGAGCGCCGGCCCTACAGGACCCCGATGGGCGGCGAGGCGGCCTACGCGGTCCTGACCGGCCTGGGCGGCAAGCTCGACCAGGATCTTGTGAACGCCTTCCGGCCGATCGCCGCGGCCGTCAGGGCGCCGGTCCGGGCCGCCGGCTAGGGCAGTTCAGCTGGCGCCGGAGCAGCCCGCCGCGGCTTGCCGGACGGGCTGCGCACCCGGCTCATGCGCCGTCGGCGATCGGGGACTTAGCGTCGGTGGTGCCGGGCGTGCGATGACGCGTCGGAACTCGCGGCGCTCCAGGCGTTGTTCATCGGAGTCGGCTCGGCGAGAGCACGCGGTGCAGCGACGTGCTGATTGCCGGTTTCGACGCCGCTCAGGCTTCCGGAACTGGTGGCAGCGCCGCCGCCATGTCCGCTGCTCGGCACTCTCGCACCGATCCCTTGAGCGAAGGCATATCCGCCGCCGTCCGCGAGAAGGGCGGCGGCGAGCAACATTGCGCGTAGTTTTGTGAAGGTCATCTGAGCTTTACTTGGTCAAAGGAACGTAATTTGTCGTCGCAGTCCGAGATCAAACCAATAACGTCTGCTTGATCATATGCAGAGACTCGTCCGATCAGCTTTATCCTCGCGGCAGCCTGCATGCCGTGCCGGGCGGCAGGCATGCGTGCGGCAACGACGACGGAAGCCGGGCTCCAAGTAGCCGAGCCCGCGCTGGCATGCCAGCCCCTCCGGGGCCGCGGCCGTGATCCGGCCTGAACCGGGATCGTGCTTGCCCAGGCGGCATCCGGGGACCCGGCGCGGGGACGGCGCGATCGTGCGCCCGCAGGCGGCATGCTTTATCTCCTTATAATCACATGATGTTTTCGGTAGACCGATTCCACTGTTCCGCATCATGCTCTAGGCTGACGGCGATCGATCTTCGCCGCCGGAGAGGCGCGACGCGTTGCAGATGATGATGATGGGCCGCACCTGATGGCAGGATCCGACAGGGCGGGGGTCGCAGTCGGTGAGCCCGGGACGTCCACCGCCGCTCGAAGCGCGCGGGGACCCGTGACGCTCGGCCAGGCCCTGCCGGTCTGGTCTCGCATCGCCGCGCTCTCGTTTGGCGGGCCGGCCGGGCAGATCGCGGTGATGCACCGCGTCCTC